>CANGRU010000224.1 GCA_947456315.1 Beijerinckiaceae bacterium
GCCACATCAGGGAGGCATATATGACCAAATGGGCCGCAGGCCTTACGCTCACCGCAACGCTCCTCTCGGCGGGGGCGCAGGCGCAAGAAGACGTCGCCAATTTCTACCGCGGCAAGAATGTCCAGATGATCGTCGGCTCCTCGGCTGGCGGTGGCTATGACCTCTATGGACGACTGGTCGCGCGCACCATCGGCAAATATATCCCCGGCTCTCCGACAGTCGTGGTCAGCAATATGGCGGGCGCGGGTTCGATTGTCGCCACCCAGCATATTGCCATTGCCGCCCCCAAAGACGGCACGGTGATGGGAGCGATCTTCCCCGGCGCCATTATGGAGCCGCTGATCGGCGACAAGGGCAAGGTCAAATATGATGCGCGCAAATTGTCCTTCATCGGCAGCGCCAATAATGAACTGTATGTCTGCATCATTCGCGCCGATGCGCCGCCCAAAAACTTTGACGAATTTCTCAAAGGCAATGTGCTGATTGGTGCAAGTGCGGCGGGCGGCTCGACACGCGACTTTCCGCTCCTGCTGAACAGCGTCTTCAACGCCAATTTCAAAATCGTTTCCGGCTATCCGGGCTCCACAGAAATCCTGCTCGCCATTGAGAAAGGCGAAGTGCAGGCCACCTGCGGCATTGGCTGGTCCACCGTGTCTGTGCAAAAGGCGCAATGGGTGAAGGATAAATTCATCCGCGTGGTCGCCCAGGAAGGGATGCGCTCCGAGCCAACGCTCGATAAGGAAGGCGTGCCGCTCGCCTATTCCTATGCCAAGACCAAAGAGCAGCAGCAGATCATGCAAGTGCATTATGAGCCGCTCACATTCGGTCGCCCCTTTATCGCTGCACCCGAAGTGCCCACCGAGCGGTTGGAAGCTTTGCGCAACGCTTTCATGAAAACCATGAACGACCCCGACCTCAAGGCCGAGGCCGAACGCCTGAAGCTTGATGTCTCGCCCATCTCGGGCACGGAAATGGCGCAGATCGTCAATCGTATTTTTGATTTGCCACCTGCCATTATTGACGCAGCGCGCGCGGCCATTGGCAGCAAATAAAAACAAGAACAAGAAAAGGGTATCCACATGAGCATTTCGCACAATCCCCCCTTCCGCGCTGAAATCGTCGGCTCGTTTCTGCGTCCCGATGCCATCAAGGCAGCGCGCGATGCGCACCACGAGGGGCGCATCAGCCATCCGCAATTGCGCGCGATTGAAGATGAAGAAATCCGCAAGGTCATTGCCATGCAGGAGGCCGCGGGCCTGAAAGTCGCAACGGACGGCGAGTTTCGCCGTTCGACCTATTCGGAAAATTTCACCACGCAAGGCCTCACAGGTGTGCGCAGTGAACATGTGGGCGGCGGCGACTGGGCCTATTCGGACGGCCAAGGCGGCAAGCGCGCCGCACGCGTGCCGGTTGTCTCCTCGCCCTTGCGTTGGGCAGCATCCGTCAATGCGCCCGACTTTGCCTTCCTCAAAGCCAATGTGACAACTGCAACGCCGAAAATCACTTTACCCGGCCCCTGCTACATTCACTACCGTTCCGGTCGCGCCAATATTTCAGCCGATGTCTATCCCGATCTCGCGGATTTCTGGAACGATATGGCAAAAGCCTATCATGCCGAAATGCAAGCCTTGTATGATGCGGGTTGCCGCTATTTGCAGCTGGATGAAACATCGCTTGCCAAATTGGGGGATCCGAAAATCCAGCAAGCTTTGGCCGCGCGTGGCGATGATTGGCGCGAGCTGATCGAAGTCTATACCGATGCCATGAATGCTGTTGTCGATGGCGCGCCCAAAGGCATGCATGTCGCCATGCATTTGTGCCGCGGCAATCAGGCTGGTCATTGGCAAGCCGAAGGCGGCTATGATCTGGTTGCCGAGCGTCTGTTCAAGAAAGTCCGCATCCAGACCTATCTGATGGAGTTTGATACACCGCGGGCCGGCACGTTTGACCCGCTGCGCCATTTGCCATCTGACAAAATGATCGTGCTCGGCCTCATCTCGTCAAAAGTGCCCCAGCTCGAAGATCGGGCATTGGTGCGCAAACGTCTGGATGATGCTGCCAAAATTGTATCGCTCGACCAGCTGGCTCTCTCGGCGCAATGCGGGTTTGCCTCGTCTGTTCCGGGCAATCCGCTGACCGAAGCTGACCAGCGTGCCAAGCTCGAAATGGTCGTCTCACTGGCGCAGGAAGTCTGGGGCTAAACTGTCAAGCTTGCGGGGCATGTAAAAACCCCGCAAGTTCCTATCTCGCGGAGAAAACTGATGCGCCTGCCCTGGATGATGTCGATTGCGGTCCTGACCATGAGTGCAGCTGCACCCGCCTATGCGGATGTGCTGTCGATGGATTGCAAATCCAGTCGCAACCAGACCTATCAAATGACCTATGACAGCGAGCGCAAAGAGCTGAAAAAAACAACACCAGAAGGATCGCAGATCTATCAGGTTGTCCGGTCTCAGTTCGAACTGAATGGCGATGCTTTGGCCTGGGGCCAGTCCCGTGAAACGCACGGCGATATTCTTGCCTTTTTCGGCACCAAACAAATGGTCAAAAACTTTTTTGGCAATGGCAGCGAAGTAACGGACACCTGCATACAAAAATGAAAGCGCTTATGCGCTTTCACTCTGTTTCGCCTTGTTTTTGAAAATCAGCATCACGTTGCGCACGTAAATGACGATCGACAGCACCTGCCCCATGATGATCACGGGTTCGCGACGCTGGATGCCGTAGACGAGCGTCATGCCGCCGCCGACAATCGACAAAAACCAGAAGGCCATAGGCACAACCGAACGACCGGCCCTTTCAGAGGCTAGCCATTGCACCAGAAAGCGCGCGGTAAAGACCAGCTGCGCCAAAAGGCCGAACACGAGCCACAGATCAAAACGTGTCACAAAGACATCGTAGAGATAGTCGCCGACGGATTGCGAGAGAGAATAGATCACCGTGAAACCTCCGTCGCAATCGGCACGCGCTTGCGCCGCTTCAAGAGCCAACGCACGCCCATCAAGTCAACAAGACCAACCCAGAGACGGTCAAAAAAGCCGTAATTGGAAACGCCTGTCAAACGCGGCCGATCAATCACATCCACATAGGCAATGCCGAGCCCTTCCCGCCGCACAAGAGCCGGCATGAAACGATGCAAGGCATCGAAATAAGGCAACGACAGATAAGCCTCGCGTGGAAAACATTTGAAGCCACAGCCTGTGTCGCGTGTGCCGTCATTCAGGACGCGCGCGCGCACGCCATTGGCGATGCGGGACTGCCAGCGTTTGAAGGCCGTATCTTTGCGACCAACACGCTGGCCTTGCACCAGACCGCATGACGGACCCGCTGCTTTTAAGGCTGCGAGAAAGGCTGGCATGAAAGAGGGATCATTTTGACCGTCTCCATCCAGAGTGATGATGACAGAGCCCTTGGCAGCACGCACACCCGAACGCACAGCTGCCGACTGGCCGCAGCTCTCGGCATGGCGAATTTCGCGCAAATACGGACGCGTCGCTGACAGTCGTGCGAGCTCTGCAGCCGTGCCATCGGTTGAACCGTCATTGACATATACGATCTCAAACGGGCCTTGTGGTGTGAGCGCCTGCTCGATCTCTGTGATGAGCGGCTCGATATTGCCTGCTTCATTGCGCACCGGCACAACGACAGACACATTTGGAGCCAATGAAGCGGCTGCGGTCATGTCTTCACTCCCATTCCGATCACGCCAGCAAAAGCCGACGAGATAAGACCCATGCCGCGCGGTTCGATATGACCATCACGGCGACGGGTAAACACAATATGGCGCGCTGCAAAAGCGCGCCGCAAAATGAAACTGGTCGCAGCCCCCAAGGCGGCACCAGCGATGACATCGGATGGATAATGCGCACCTGTGATCACCCGTGAC
>CANGRU010000225.1 GCA_947456315.1 Beijerinckiaceae bacterium
CAAGGCGACATATGGTCTGGTCGAAGGCGACCGCGTGATTGATCTGGGTGCAGATCGTCCGCAGGCCCCGACCCTGAAGGCTTTTCTGGCCACAGACGAATTCAAATCCGGCAAAGTGGCCGCCAAGGGGCAGGATTACGCGCTCTCGGGCATCAAGCTGCTCCCTGTCATCACCGATCCGGGCAAGATTGTCTGCGTCGGCCTCAACTACGGCGAGCACATCAAGGAAACGGGTCGCTCGGATTCGGAATTCCCCGTGCTCTTCCTGCGCGTCGCCACATCGCAAGTGGCGCATGATCAGCCGATCATGAAGACCGCTCATTCCGATTGTCTTGATTATGAAGGCGAGCTCGCGCTGGTCATCGGTCAGGGCGGCCGCAACATCAAGCGCGAAGACGCGCTCAAGCATGTCGCGGGCTATTCCTGCTACAATGATGCGACCATCCGCGATTATCAGCGTCACACGCATCAATACACACCGGGCAAGAACTTCGACAAGACAGGCGCTTTCGGCCCCTATCTCGTCTCGCCCGACGTGATCACGGATCGCAAGACAACCACGCTCATCACACGTCTCAACGGTCAGGAAGTTCAGAAGGCCGTTCTGGCCCAGATGATTTTCTCGATTGAAGACATCATCGAATATGTGTCGCGCTTCACAACGCTGGAAACCGGCGACGTGCTCGTGACCGGCACCCCGGGTGGCGTGGGCGATCGTCGCAAGCCGCCGCTCTATATGAAGGCGGGCGATGTCGTGGAAGTTGAAATCACCGGCGTTGGCCTGTTGAAGAATACAATCGCCAACGAAGCGTAAAGCTTGGTCGGGTGACATTTTGCAACGCCTCGGACCCTTCGGGTTCGGGGCGTTTTTTATGGGAGATGAAAATGAAGGCTCTTCCCGTTGCGCTCTGCGCTTGGATGGCTTTGGTGAGCGTTGCCCAAGCTCAAGGCATGGTGCCTGCCATCAATAATTCATGTCCGTCGGGCACATCTCACGCCGGCAGCGGGTATTGCCGCACATCCTCGTCGGACACCTATATTCCGGCGATCAGCAATTCCTGCCCCTCGGGCACGTCCCATGCGGGCAGCGGTTATTGTCGCGCGAGTGGCGGGCAGCGCTACATCCCCGCCCACAATGGCTCGTGCCCATCAGGGTCATCGCATGCAGGGTCTGGCTATTGTCGCTTTTAAACCTTGAGCCAATTGTCTTTTTCAAAGCTGTCGGCCAGCATAGGGCAGGTTGTCAAAAACAAGAGCAACCAAAATGACAGGGGACGCTCCGATGAAATTGATCCAGACATATGCTCTTTCTGCGCTCCTCTTGGCCGCTTTGCCTGCGCAAGCGGCAAGCGGGCATGTTGTGACACTGACCAATCAGACATCATCACCCGTGATCTTTTTCTCGGCGGGGGCGGATGCAAATTTGCTCAAGGATGCTTTGGCGCCCGGCAAATCGGTCAAGGTCAATATTGGCAAGGCTTGCAAAGTGCAGATCGCGTTTGATTTTGCCGATGGCGAATCGGTCGAGCCGCGCATGCATAATTTCTGCAATGACAAAGTGCTCAAGCTCAAAGCCACACTGGCTGATTGATCACGCCTTCATAAGCTCAAGAAAAAGCCGCCCCGAAGGGCGGCTTTTTTTGTGTTACCACTTTTTCTCGACCGGATCGCGGATCGCTTCTTCAAGCGGATTGCGCGGCTTGTAGAGTGAGGGCGGGCGCAGGCGGCCATCGGGGCCGATCTGGTCCATGTCGGTGTAGATTTCGAATTCGTATCCATCAGGATCAAGGAAGTTGATGCTGATGTTGCAGCCCGCACCTTTGCGGCCTTCGAAGACAATCGGAATATTGTTGGCGAGAAAGAATTCTTTCGCCAGACGCAGCGTCTCGGTGCTGTCGACTTCAATGGCGAGATGTTCCACCTGCAGCGAACCGTGAATGTCGCGCTTGGGTGTTTTGCCTTTGGTCATGGGCTTCAAGCCGATGCCGTGATGGTCCTTGCCGCAGCGGAAGAAAACCATGCCGTGTTTGTTGCGGTCGGTTTCCACAAAGCCCATGACTTCCGTCCAGAATTTGGCGGTGCGCTCGACGTCGCTCACTTCATAGACAAAATGTCCCAGCTTGTTGGGCTTGATGGGTGAGGTGCCGACATAGGTTTCAGGATGAAACGGGCCTTCGCGATCATAAACATCTTCGCGGCGGGCTTTGGTGGTGTCGTGAATGGCGGCGGTGCTCATGGTTGTCCGTCCCTGTCTTGCGTGTTCTTAAGCGCACGGTGAAACCCCGTTGCGCCGGGATTTCTTGGGGCAAATCATAAGCGGCTCGATGCCTGCTTGCCAAGCCGTATCTGGCCTTGCCGCGGCTTATTGGGTCGGCTTGACGCCATCCTTGCTGACCTGTGCCCGCAAAGCAGTCAGCTTGTCCCCCTCGCGCGAGACCGCCACAAAGATCGTCTCGCCCGGCTTCAGGTCGCTCAAGGCACCCGGGCCTGGCTGCGACAGCGTGGCTTCGGCTGGCACCAGAACCTTCACAGTTCCGGTCTTGTAGTTGAGCGTCAGCTCGGGGCCTTGGGCGGAGGAGACAGTCGCCTCGACAATGCCGTTGGTCATGACGGAATCGGGTTTCAGATCGTAGGGCGACAAGCCCTCATTGGCCGTGGCCGAAATGGGGCGCACGTCGATGGCAATGGTCTGGCCATTGGGGGCCTTCACCGTTGTCACGCCGAGCTTCATGCCGGGCTTCACTTCGGATAGCGAGAAAGGCTTGGTGGTGGTGACGCGCAGATCGGCCGGCACGCCGATCGAAACCTTGCGCCCGTCAAATGTTTCGACATCGAGTTTTTGCCCGTCGAAAGCCTGAATGAGGCCGCGGATGTTTTGCGCCTGCTGGGCAAAGCTTGTGCTCAGGGTCAGGCTCAATAAGGTCAATGCGAGTGCTGCGCGTTTCATATCCGCCCCCCCCGTTTTTTGAAAGACTAGCGCAGCTTCTCAGTGCTGAACAGAGAGGCTTTTGGCAGCTTGGCGCAATTCGCGCAAAAAGGTCTCTTGCACGGCTGTCGGCAACCAATTGCGTCGCAAGGTCAGGCCGACATGGCGGGGTGGATGCGGCAGCGCCAGATCGATTCCGGCCAGTCTGCTGTCCAGGGCAATGTGTCCGCGCGATAAAATCGACAAGCGGTCACTATCTGCCAGCAAGGCTGTAATGGTCGTCAGGCAATTGGTTTCAAATTGCACGGGCGCCGCGAGGGACCAGTCGCTGATGAGCTTGTCGAGCACGGCACGTCTTGGCAATTCGGATGTCGGGAAAATCCAGTCAAAACCATTCAGATGATCAGGTTTTGCAGGTATTTGCTGTGTGATCGGGTGATCTTTGCGGCAGGCAAGCTGATAGGGATCTTCAAAGAAAATCTCTTCGCCGAGTTCGGGGAAGGGGGAGGGTGCGCGCAAGGCGCCGATCAGGACATCGAGCAATCCGTCATTGAGATCGCGCGCCAATCGTTCATAGGGGCCTTCCACAATTTCGATCCGGTGATGGGGGTAATGGCTCAGTAAAAAAGCGCTGGCCTTTGTCACCAGCAGGCGCGGCGCAAGCGCGAGCACGCCAATGCGCAGATGCGGCCGGTTTTCTTGCGGGCCACCTGCTTCCTGTGTGCCGGAGCGAATTTCGCCCATGGCCAGAGACAGGCGGCGTGCGAGATCATCCCCGGTCTCGGTGACCGTCCAGCCCGCGGCTGCACGGCGAAACAGAGTGACGGCGAGCAACTGCTCCAATTCGCGCGCCGGACGCTGCAGGCTCGGCTCGGAAATGTTCAGTGATTGCGCCGCAGCGCGGAACGAGCCTGTGCGCCAGATCGCCAACAGACTGCGCAAATGCGCACTGCCA
>CANGRU010000226.1 GCA_947456315.1 Beijerinckiaceae bacterium
CGAGATAGGATTTGACGCGCGCCAGAGCTGCCAGCAGACGCTCATTGCCGACTGCAAAGCCCATGCGCCAGCCAGCCATAGAGAAGGTCTTCGACATGGAGGTGAACTCCACGCAGACATCATTGGCGCCATTCACCTGCAACATGGAGGGTGGCGGATTGTCATCGAAATAGACCTCGGCATAAGCCAGATCGGACAACACGAAAATCTCGTGTTTCTTCGCGAAAGCCACCAAATCCTTGTAGAAATCAAGCGAGGCGACATTGGCCGTCGGATTGGCCGGATAGCACGACACAACCGCAATCGGCTTGGGAATCGAATGCTGGATGGCGCGCTCGAGCGCGACAAAAAACTCGGGCGTCGGATCAGCCGGCACTTCGCGGATCACACCACCCGCCATCAAGAACCCGAAAGCATGGATCGGGTAAGACGGATTTGGCACGATCACCACATCGCCGGGTGCGGTAATGGCCTGCGCCATATTGGCGAAGCCTTCCTTGGAGCCCAGGGTTGCGACCACCTGCGTATCGGGATTGAGCTTCACGCCAAAGCGGCGCTCGTAATAAGCGGCTTGCGCCTTGCGCAGGCCCGAAATGCCTTTGGAGGCAGAGTAGCGGTCGGTGCGCGGCTTGCCCGCCGTCTCGACCAGCTTTTCAATCACATGTTTGGGGGCCGGCAGATCGGGATTGCCCATGCCCAAATCCACAATATCGGCGCCATTGGCACGAGCGGCGGCCTTCAGCCGGTTCACCTGCTCGAAGACATATGGTGGCAGACGCCGCACCCTGTGGAATTCCGACATAGTCCTTTTCCTCTTCGACAACCGCTTAAGCCCCGGATTTAACCCATCGGCGGCGAGCGGTCCATGTTGTCAAAATCAGCGATATTCACGACCCGGTTGCGAGGGCAACAGGCTGGGATTGGCACAGGTCAGGCCACAGGCCTCCGGCACCTTTTTCTGTTTTTTACGGGCATCCATGCCCTCGGCCACGGACTTTTCGGGCGCGGCTCCGGCACGGCCAGCAAGCTGGTCATGCTGGCGACGCGACGAATCAAGCGACTTTTCCTGAGCCTGGACCTGTTCCTTGCTCATCGGCTTGGAGGTCGGCCCCACGCGCGGCGTATGGACGGGAACAAAGTCGGAGGTTTTGGGGCGGGTCTTCTGGACGAAATCGGGCGCAACTGGCGTATCCGTGCGCAATCCGAGGACTTTTGAGAGCCAACCCGGGCTATCATCCGCATGTGCTTGGCCCATGCCAGCCGCAAAACCTGCCGCCAAGGCCAATGCCAGCGCCAGCATGCGCAACCCGGAAACCCCACGAAAAGACGTCATCAGACTGTCTCACCTGTTTTCGATGGAGGCAATGCTCATAAAGCTTGGCCTCAACCCATTTGATCATTGGTGCGAATAATGAATAAAGACCTATTATGTCCGAAACGGGACCGGCGCCAGCCATTGATTTCAGGTTGGTCCCATCAATTTGGCAAAATAACTTTGTAAAGTGACCCAAATGCCAAAAAGTAAGACAAGAAAGCGTCGGACCAGTGGAGCGGAACAGACTATGAATGACCTCAACAAGGGCCAAACCACCCCCCCGACTGCCACGCCGGCCCCTACCCCCAAAAATGCTCTGGCCGCCACCTTTGCCCCCGCCTCGGACAGGTCCGCGGAGGGCAATGCGATGCCGGTGCCTGATTTCAACGTCTTGTCACAAAATCTGGCCCGTCTGGTCGAGCAAGGCGGCAAGGTCGCCGCCGCCTATTTCAAGCCGCTCGAAGAGGGCCGCACCAATAATGATGTGGCCGATCATGTGGAAGATGCGGTGAAGACGCTGGGCCATGTGGCCGAGCATTGGCTGTCAGACCCGACGCGCGCGATGGAAGCGCAGAGCAAGATCTCCGGCGACATGCTCGAGCTCTGGTCGCGCACTTTACGCAAAATGTCGGGCGAGGAAACCGAGCCTGTGCGCGCACCCGATCCCGGCGACAAACGCTTTGCGGATCCGGAATGGGTGAAAAACCCGATCTACGACTTCTTAAGTCAGGCCTATATGATCACCACCGATTGGGCCAACGACATGGTGGCACGCGCTGACACGCTCGAACCGATGGAGCGCGAGAAGGCGCAATTCTACGTGCGCCAGATTGCAGGCGCCGTTTCTCCTTCGAATTTTCTCGCCACCAATCCCGAATTGCTGCGCACCACACTGGAACAGAGCGGCGAAAATCTGGTGCGCGGCATGCAAATGTTGGCAGAAGATGTCGAAGCCGGACACGGCCAACTCAAAATCCGCCAATCGGATGCTTCCAAATTTGTACTGGGCCGCGATATGGCGGCAACGCCGGGCAAAGTTGTGTTTCGCAATGATCTGATCGAGCTCATCCAGTATGCGCCGACAACAGAGACTGTCTACAAGCGCCCGCTGTTGATCTGCCCGCCCTGGATCAACAAATTCTATGTGCTCGATCTCAACCCCGAAAAGAGCTTTATCCGTTGGTGCGTGGCGCAAGGCCTCACGGTCTTTGTGATTTCCTGGGTCAATCCGGATGAACGCCACGCCTCGAAATCTTTTGAAGATTATATGCGCGAGGGCATTTTTGCGGCGCTTGAAAACATCGAAAAAGCCACCGGCGAAAAACATGTGTCTGCCATCGGCTATTGCGTCGGCGGCACATTGCTCGCCATCACTGCGGCCTATATGGCCGCCGTTGGTGATGATCGCATTGACAGCGTCACCTTCCTCACCACGCAAGTTGATTTCAGCGATGCGGGCGAGTTGAAACTGTTTGTCGATCAGGTGCGCATCAAAGCCATCGAAGAGAAGATGAAGGAAACGGGCTATCTGGAAGGCTCGAAAATGGCGAGCGCCTTCAACATGCTGCGGCCCAATGAGTTGATCTGGTCGTATGTGGTGAACAATTATCTCAAGGGCAAAGAACCCATGCCCTTTGATTTGCTGGTGTGGAATTCCGATTCAACCCGCATGCCGGCCGCCAACCATTCCTTCTATCTGCGCAATTGCTATCTCGAAAACAATCTGACGCAGGATCGACTGGATTTTGCCGGCCAGCATCTTGATCTGAAGAAAATCAAGATTCCCGTCTATCATCTGGCAGCCAAAGAAGATCACATCGCCCCCGCGCGCTCCGTCTATACGGGCGCGGCTTATTTTGGTGGCGATGTGAAATATGTGCTCGCCGGCTCTGGTCATATTGCAGGCGTCGTCAATCCGGCCTCCAAACCCAAATATCAATATTGGTCCGGACCGGCTGTGGCTGGCACATTTGATGACTGGCTCGCCAAAGCCACCGAAACACCGGGCACATGGTGGACCGACTGGATTGGCTGGCTCACCGCACAAGCCCCGGAGCGCGTACCCGCACGCGAACCGGGCGGCGGCAAGCTCACACCGCTCTGCGATGCCCCGGGCGAATATGTCCGCGTAAAAGCATAAAAAAAGGCCCGCACGAAGCGGGCCTTTTCTTTTGTCTTGGGCAATGACGGCGTTACTTGGTCACCATCGCTGCTTTATTGGTCGCCTTCTTGGGTTCAGCCCCGAGCTTGAAGTTCATGCCGATGGCGAAGATATCGACACGGCCCTTGGTGTCGGCATTGAAGGTGAGTGAGGTTGTCGGAATAGTCGAGCTGATCGTGCCATTCTTCGCAAACAGATGCGCATATGAGACATCGAACGACAGCTGGTCGTTATATGCGTAAGTGGCACCAACGCTCGTCCATGTCCGATTGCTGTCGGGCAAGCGGACACTGCGATTGGTGTCATTGATGGGCGAATGCTCGAAGCCAAGGCCTGAACGGACCGTCCAATCCTTGGTCAGCTTGTATTCACCGCCCAGCGACGCATACCAACCGTTGCGATAA
>CANGRU010000227.1 GCA_947456315.1 Beijerinckiaceae bacterium
GAAGCCGCGCCTGTTCCGTTTGACGGAAGATGATGCGGTCATCAATCGCTTCGGCTTCAACAGCGAAGGCCATGCAGCCGTTCATGCGCGTCTGGTTGCACGCAAAGGGCGCGGCGGCATTGTCGGCGTCAATGTCGGCGCCAATAAAGAAAGCACCGATCGCTCGGGCGATTATGCCAAAGGCATTCGCGCCTTTGCCGATGTGGCGGATTATTTCACCATCAACATTTCTTCGCCCAACACACCGGGCCTGCGTGATTTGCAGCAAGCCTCAGCGCTTGATGCCCTTCTCCAGCAATCACTCGACACACGCGATGAGATGACCGCACTCTATGGCCGCAAACCCGTGCTGCTGAAGATTGCCCCCGATCTCACACAAGGTGATCTCGACGATGTCGTGCGTGTTGCCCGCACCCGCAAAGTTGATGGCATGATTGTCGGCAATACGACGATCACGCGACCTGACACACTGAAGAGCGCGCAGAAAAACGAAATGGGTGGCCTCTCGGGCAAGCCCTTGTTCGAACTCTCGACCAGAATGCTGGCTGCAACCTATCTGCGCGTCGAAGGGCAATTCCCGCTCATCGGCGTGGGTGGCATTCAGAATGCCGCAACCGCGCTCGCCAAGATCGAAGCCGGCGCGACGCTTCTGCAGGTCTATTCCATGCTGGTCTATGAAGGCCCGGGGCTGGTGAGCGCCGTGCACAGTGGGCTCGCGCAGGACCTGAAAGCGCGCGGCACAACGATCAGCGCCTTGTGCGGATCAAAAGCCAAGGATTGGGCAGCCGGCTTCTGAGAACGCGACGTCTGGATTGCTTCGTCGCGTCGCTCCTCGCAATGACGCGCGGCCGTCCTTGCGAGCGTAAGCGAAGCAATCCAGAGGCACGCGCTCATGTCCCCCGTTCCGGTACGGTTGACATTTATATCAAAACAGATATAAATACCTCATGAAGTCCGTTGTCTTTCTGGGAGACTCACTTGCCCAGCTACGCGCTTTTCCTGATGGCGCGCGGCGGGATGCAGGATTCCAAATTGACCGGCTTCAGCATGGATTGGAGCCAAACGACTGGAAGCCAATGAAAAGCATTGGCCAAGGCGTTCGAGAAATCCGCATGCGGGATCAGTCGGGCGCTTTTCGCGTCATCTATATTGCCGCTTGGGCAGACGCGATTTACATCCTGCACGCATTTCAGAAAAAGACCGCGACGACAGCCAAACACGACATTGATCTTGCTACAGCACGGCTGAGAGACGTGGCGCAGAGGAGAAAACCATGACCAACGATCTGACCGAAGATCGCTTCACCAGCGTCTGGGATGCTCTTGAGGATTCATCTGCCGAAGCGGCAAATATGAAAGCGCGCGCGACTTTGATGAGAGCGCTCCAAGAAGCCGTCGCCAGCTGGAAAATGACACAAGCTGAGTCCGCCAAAAAACTCGGTGTCACACAACCGCGCATGAATGACCTTCTGCGAGGACGCATTGACAAGTTCAGCCTAGATGCCTTGATGCTACTGGCATCGTCTGCTGGATTGAAAATCGAATGGCGCGTGGTACCGAACGCCGCTTAACGCTCGCGGGCTGCCAGCAACCGCATCACGAGCCACACAGGCACAACAATCACGGCGCCTGCGATGACATATTGGGCGAGCTCGCGCACGGCTTCGAAGCCCATGTTCCAGATGCGCAGGGCAAAGTTTTCAAAGCCACGGATGATGTCACGCGGATGAATATCGAGCCACATCAGAAGCGCGCCGACAATCAGCGAGACGACGAGCAGGCGCAGTAGAACCGCGACCGGTTCCCCGCCGAAGAAACGGTGGAGCGTATCATTCATGGTCGCGCTCTTATGCCTGTCGAGAATGGCAAAATGGTGACGGAAGCGTTCACGCTTCCGCCGGGCTCTGCCACTGACCGGCTTCGATCTTGGAGGCTGCAATCACCGCCTGCGTGCGGCTTTCAACGCCAAGCTTCTGCAAAATCGCAGACACATGCGCTTTGACCGTCGCTTCTGACACCGACAGCTCATAAGCGATCTGCTTGTTGAGCAGGCCCTCCGACAGCATCATCAGCACGCGCACTTGCTGCGGCGTGAGTGAGGCCAGACGGCGCACCGTGTCGGCCGTTTCCTTGTCGGCGGGCGCACCCAGATCGACATCGGACGGCGTCCAGGTTTCACCAGCCAGCACAGCACGAATGGCTGCGCGCATGGCTTCAATATCTGTGGTCTTCGGGATAAAGCCCGCAGCGCCGAAATCGATACAGCGGCGAATGACGCCGCGATCTTCATTGGCCGAGACGACCACCACCGGCACGCCCGGATATTGCGCGCGCAGATACATCAAACCCGAAAAGCCACGCACACCCGGCATGGTCAAATCCAGCATGATCAAATCGGCATCGGAATTTTTCTCAAGCTCTGCGCTGAGTGCTTCAAGATCACCACATTCAATGATGTCGGCATCAGCAACAGCACCAGCGACCGCTTGCCGAAGCGCGCCCCGCACCAGCGGATGATCATCGGCAATAAAAATGCGCGTTATATTCTGGTCCACGCGTGTCCCCCTGCAACCCATGGGCTACTCATTATAGAGCGGGGTTAGTAGACCGGTCCCGACCAGGCAGACATTGATCCAGATCGGATTTCAGTCGCCCCTGCCCGGAGCGGGACGGATAGTCTGCTCCCCAAAGCCTGATCCCCATCTTTCATAGCTTAGCCCTCGGACGCAAGCCCAAGCGGCAGGCAGATGTTGAGACCCGCGCCAAGGCCAGCGCGGCTTTTTGAATTGACGCACAGCGAACGCCGCACCGGCCCGCGAGCGCCCGCATAAACCGATAAAATAAAACAGGTTTTTACTCTGACGGCGCGTTGGCCGCACCATTGCGCAAGCCCACGTCGAGCCATCTCTCCAGCAGGTCGATCTGGTCGGCCTCGCGCGCGGGCTTGTCCCAGCGGATGCGCGCAATGCGCGGGAAGCGCATGGCAAGCCCCGATTTGTGACGGGTGGAGCGCGACAGGCCCTCAAAAGCGATCTCCAGCACCAAGCCTTGCTCGGCTGAAAAATCGAGCTCGCGCACCGGCCCGAAGCGGTTGCGCGTGTGGTTGCGGATGTAGCGGTCGAGCTCTTTCAGCTCCGCATCGGTAAAGCCGAAATAGGCTTTGCCCACAGGCACCAGCTCGCTGCCTTTCCAGACACCAAAGGTGAAATCCGAATAGAAAGACGAGCGCCGCCCGTGGCCGCGCTGCGCATACATGAGCACCGCGTCGACATTGAACGGATCGCGCTTCCATTTGAACCACAGCCCCTTGGGGCGGCCCGGCACATAAGCGCAATCACGGCGCTTCAACATCACGCCTTCAATGGCGTCAGCTGCCGCCGCAGCCCCCGCACTGGCCGGATCACGCCGCGCTTGCGCCAAGGCGGGCCAATCGGCAAAGGGAATCTGTGGCGACAGATCAAGGCGTGATTGGCCGAGACGCTCGACAAAGCGCTCCAATCGTGCGCGTCGATCCACAAACGGCAGGTCGCGCAGATCTTCGCCATTGTCTGCCAACAAATCATAAGCGCGGATGTGGGCCGGATATTGCGCAACCAGCTTTTGCGTCACGCTTTTGCGATTGAGCCGCTGCTGCAAAGTGCCAAAGGGCTGCACTGCGCCCTCGATCACCACCAGCAATTCGCCATCCAGCGACACATCCCCGAAGTGCGGTTCGCACAGCATCTCCATGAGATCGGGAAAGCTTTTGGAAATATCCTCACCCGTGCGCGAGTAAAGCCGCGCCACGCGCCGCCCGTCTTCATCTGTGCCAGCCACAGCTTGCACGCGAATACCATCCCATTTCCATTCGGCACAAAAATCGGCCGGATCGAGC
>CANGRU010000228.1 GCA_947456315.1 Beijerinckiaceae bacterium
ATAGCCGACGCTACCCTGCGCGAGCGCCCCTTGTGCCGCAAGACGTGCCGCCCCGGGCACGGGTGCTCCGGGCTCGCCGACTTCCATATGGATGACGCTACCGCCAGCTTTTTCACGCTCCGCCGCAGCACTCATCACATCCATGGCGATGAAGGGGGCGATGCGGGAGCGTAAAGAGGGAGTGACCCTGTGAGAACTCATCTGCTCACAGCCAATTCAGGTTTCGTCTCCGCCCTGCTCGCGCCATAATGGGGACGTTGAGATCAGGAGCGGATGATTCCGCTTGCGACGGAAACCGAGATTTAATGACCGCGAGCCCGACCCATCAGGTGTCTGCCCACATTGCGAGCCCTAGCAGGCGGCGCAGCCTGACGCCAGTGCGTCGCGCTATCGGCCTCTTTGCCGCGCTTCTGGTGGCTCTGCCAAGCCTGCCCGCATCCGCCGAACCGGGCCCCAACATTATTCGCGATGCCGAGATCGAACAATTGATGCGCGAATATACCGCGCCGATTTTTCGTGCCGCCAAAATCAATGCGGGGGCAACCCGCATCTTTCTGATCGGTGACCGCTCCTACAATGCCTTTGTCGCCAACGGCCAGAAGATCTTTATCAATGTCGGCGCGCTGATGGATTCCAAAACGCCCAACGAGATTATCGGCGTTCTGGCGCATGAGAGCGGGCATATTGCCGGCGGGCATTTGGCTCGCCAGCGTCAGGAATTGGCCCGCGCGCAAATTCTCATGGTCGCCGGCATGTTGATGGGTGTGGGGGCTATGGTGGCAACCGTCCGTTCCGGCCCCTATGGTCGTGTCGGCTCAGATGGTGTGGGCCCGATGGGCGCGATGCTCGGACCAGCTGAGATGGTGCGCCGCTCCCTGCTCGCCTATCAACGCGGAGAAGAGCAAGCAGCCGATCGCGCAGCCGTGAATTATCTCGCTGCCACAGGCCAATCGGGACAAGGCTTGCTCACCACGCTTGAGCGTTTCCAGAATGATGCTTTGTTCAAAACCTCGCAGCTTGATCCCTATACTTTGTCGCATCCCTTACCCACGGATCGCATTTCAAGTCTGCAAGCGGCAGTCAAAGCGGCCCCCAACTACGCCACCAAAGATTCTCCCGAATTGCAGGCCCGCCATGACATGATGCGCGCCAAATTGTTCGGCTTTGTCGCGCCCGCGTCAGAAGTCATGCGCCGCTATCCGGCGTCCGACAATTCCCTGCCCGCGCGCTATGCCCGCGCCATTTCGGCCTATAAAGCCGGCAAACTGGATGCGGCACTCACGCAAATCGATGCGCTGATCGCTGCCCAGCCCGGCAATCCCTACATTCAGGAGTTCAAGGGACAGGCCTTGATGGAAAGTGGGCGGGCCGCACAATCCCTGCCCTATCTGCGCCGCGCTCTGGCTTTGTCGCATGACGCCACACCCATCAAAGTGTTGCTGGGCCATGCGCTGATCGGCACCGGCTCTGCCGCAGACGCCAAAGCGGCGACCAGTCTGCTCATGCAGGTGGTGCAGCGCGAGGATGATTATTCCGAGGCGTGGGGCTATCTGGCCATGGCCTATGAGCGGCGCGGCGACACGCCCAATGCCCAACTCGCCTCCGCGCAGGCGCTCTTTCTGAAGGGCAATATGGTGGCGGCCCGCACGCAGGCCGACCGTGCCCAGAAGCAATTTGCCAAGGGTTCGCCGGGTTGGCTCAAGGCCGACGATATTTTGAACTATCGACCGCCCACATTCGACTGAACGATCAGCGCGGGTTAGAACCCGCCCAGATTCCATTTCATTGGCCCCGGCCAGGAGACCTGTCCATGGTTGTCATCTCCCGCATTGCTGCCGCTCTCGTGCTGGCATGGGGTCTTGTGAGTGTCCCCGCGCTCGCTCAGGACTTTTCTGCTCCGCAGAAAAAGCAGATCGAAGAGATCGTGCGCGACTATCTTCTGACCAATCCGGAGATTTTGCGCGATGCCTATGCGGCGCTCGAAACCAAACAGGCGCGGGCCGAAGCCGAACAGCGCTCCGGCGCGCTGAAGACCTATAGTGATTTGCTGACAAAATCGCCCTATCAGGCCAATGTCGGCAATCCCAAAGGCAAGGTCACGCTGGTCGAGTTCTTCGATTACAATTGCGGTTATTGCAAACAGGCCCTGCCCGACCTCCAGCGTTTGATCAAGGAAGACGCCGATCTCCATGTTGTGCTGAAGGATTTTCCGGTTTTGGGACCGGGCTCCGTCGAGGCCGCGCAAGTCGCCATAGCTGTCAAAAAGCAGCTACAAGGCGAGAAATTCTGGGCGTTCCACGTGAAGCTTTTGGGGACCCGCGGACAGGTCGGCAAGGCGCAGGCACTGGCAGCGGCGCGCGACAGCGGCGTCGATATGGACAAGCTCGCCAAGGATATGGAGGGGCCCGAGGTGCAGGCCACTCTGCAGGAAAGCGCCAAACTGGCCGATGCGCTGAACCTGACCGGCACCCCGACCTATGTTGTGGGCGATGAGGTCGTGGTCGGCGCCGTCGGCTACGGCCAGATCAAGGGCAAGCTGGACAATGTCCGCAAATGCGGCAAGGCGACTTGCGGGTAGGCTCCGCCAACAGGGGAAGCCTTTCGCCACTGGATTGCCGCATCGGGCTAAAGCCCTCCTCGCAATGACGAGGAAAGGCTGCCCCCAGGGCTTCGTCATTGCGAGGAGCCTAGCGACGAAGCAATCCAGAGCCTCAATAGCCAAGCCGGGCCTGTGGGAGGCGCGGGAACAGGCTTCCATCGGCCCGTTAACCGGTTTAAGAGACTCCCCTCCTAAAGAAGGGCTCACGCTTTGAGTCTTTCCGCTCCCCATGGCGCCCGATTGGTCCTTGTGATGAACACCGTCCATGTCCTCAATGGTCCCAACCTGAACCTGCTGGGTTCTCGCGAACCTGCGACCTATGGCACGGTCACGCTGGCTGATATCGAGGCCCGCCTGAAAGCGCGTTGCGACGGGCTTGGACTCAAGCTTGTCTTTCGCCAGTCGAACCATGAAGTCGAGCTCGTCACATGGCTGCAGGAGGCCGGACGCGCTGGTGAGCCCGTGATCCTCAATGCAGGGGCTTACACGCACACGTCCGTGGCCTTGCATGATGCCATTCGTGGTGCTGCCGCCCATGTGATCGAAGTGCATCTGTCCAATGTGCATGCGCGCGAAGACTTTCGCCATCACTCGATGATTTCCGCTGTCGCCGCCGGGGTGATCCTCGGCTTTGGCGCTCTTTCCTATGATCTCGCACTCGATGCGCTGATCGCCCAATCCAAAAGCAAGAGCTGAACCTCCATGAAGAAGCCCGTGAAAAAGACCAAGGCTGTGGCCGCGCGCGCGCCCAAAGCCAAAGCTCCGGCAAAAGCCAAGAAGGCTGTCGCTAAGACTGTTGCCAAGCCTGCGGTAGCAAAGCCTGCGAAGAAAGGCCCGATTGGCGGTTTTGATCCGGCCCTGATCGAGATGGTCGCTGAAATCGTCTCGCGTCTGGATCTGTCGGAAGTGGAAGTGGAGCGCGGCGGTATGCGCGTGCGCGTGGCCCGCCAGCTCAGCTCCGGTCACTCCATCAGCGTCGCAGCCCCCACTCATCACGCGCCTGCTGCAGTGATTGCGCCGCCACCTGTGGCTGCTGCTGCACCCGCACCTGTGGCTGCACCTGCGGCCGATCATTCGGGCGCTGTGAAGTCGCCGATGGTGGGCACGGCTTATTTCCGTCCGAGCCCTGATGCGAAGCCCTTCATTGAAGTCGGCTCCAAGGTGAAGGAAGGCCAAAAGCTGCTCCTCATCGAAGCGATGAAGACATTTAACGAAATCGTTGCCCCGCGTGGTGGCACGGTGACCGCGATCCTCGTCGAAGATGGTGAGC
>CANGRU010000229.1 GCA_947456315.1 Beijerinckiaceae bacterium
CACGCCGAATTTTTCTTCCCAGCCTTTGACGATTTCCGCTTCGCGCTTGAGACCCTGCACCATAAAGGGCGGGGCGCCGGAGGGGTGGATGAGATCGCAACCGGCATCGGCGCAGATTTTGATCTGGTCCTCGTAAGCCGCAAAAACTTTCTCGAATTCATCGCGGGTGCCGCGGCTGATGTTCAAGAACATCGGAATGACGCCGATGCCTTCAGGTGCGAGACGGATGAATTCTTCGGTCGAGCCCGGACGCAATGTCGGGTGCACCATGCCAAGCGTGCCACGCCAGCTTGAAAAGCCCATGTAGATTCCTCCCTGTCGCCCGGTCTTTGTGCCGGTGCGGATGGAGGGAGTTTAGGGGAGGATTCTGCTCAAGGCCAGTCCCGTCATTGCGAGCGGAGCGTGCGCCATCCAGAAGCCTCACGTGCCGCTTCTGGATTGCCGCGTCGGCCCTACGGGCCTCCTCGCAATGACGGCGTAAAAAAGGGGCCCAGAGGCCCCTTTTCAGTCATGTCACATGTGCTCTCACACAGCGACGTTGAACTTGTCCATTTTCGGCGTCACGCCGTTCTTCTTCATCTCTTCCAGCCATTCGCGGTGGATGCGCGGATCCTGATCTTCATATTCGATCTGGTCGCCACCTTCCTTGATGGAGAGCGAGACCGCACCCTTTTCACCATTCACGCCGATCAATGAGCGGCGCTGCGAGAGCATGGTGGGGTAGCGCAAGCCACCGACCGCGGTCGCGAGATAGCGCGCCGGTTCGGTCGACGTGTTGAAGTGCTGGTGGAACTGCTGGTCAGCTGGCGGGAAGACGGTGCCGTGCTTCCAATCGATGCGGATGAAATCCTTTTCATGCGGATACCAGAGCAGCGAATAGCCGTGACCGGTAACGCACATGACGTGGAAAGACGGACCATGCTTGTGGCCCTTCTTGTAGGTGCCCACCGGCATTTCCGAAATATGCGCATGCATGATGCCATCGGCCAGCACGAACATGATGTTGGTGCCACCAGCCCCGCGATCACCCCAGCTCTTCAATTCAATGCCGGCAAGATCAGGCACGAAATTGGTTTCCCACATGTGGTTGCCGGGGCGCACGGTGATGAGATCGCCTTCGCCCGAGAAATAGCCCTGCTTGCCCGCACGCGCCATGAAATCGCGGTTGGTGTTGAACACGAAATCTTCGTCATGGAAGACATTCATGATCATCGGCAGGTTGGTGGTCGACACAAGCAAAGCGCGCTCGCGGCCCGACCCATTGAAATGGCGATGCGTGGCATTGAGCGGAATAGCGAAGAGGCTTTTCGGGCCCCATTCGAACGAGCGCTTGGTGCCATCGGCAAATTCGATCTGTGTCGAGCCTGTGCCTTCGAGCACATAGATGACATCTTCATAAAGATGTTTCTGCGGCGAGGTGGATTGCCCCGGACCGATGTCGAACAGGAACATATTGGAGAAGTCGCCGCGGCCCTTCAGATGGACAGCTGCGCCCTTCACGCCATAGCGCGCCCAAGGCTTGGTTTCGACCGAGAAGAGATCGACGCCGTAATCCTCATGGACCGGCAGGCCCTCTTTCTCGACCCAGTTCAGATAAGGATCGACGCCATAACGTGGCTTGTCGTCAGACATGGTTCACTCCCGTTTATTTTTGTTTCACTGGTGATTGGCAGGATTGTCGAAGAGCAGAGATTTGATGACGACCGGCACAACGCCGGGCGGGGAAATCAATTCGCCAATGTCGACAAAGTCGAGCTCTTGCAGTTGCACGCCATCGATGGAGACGAGCGCGCCTTCGACGCCCTCTTCATCTTGCAGCAAGCGGCCCATGGTGCGGCCGACGTCGCCGTCGATCATCAGGCAGAGCGTGTTGGTGCGTTTGCCATCAGGCGCGACAGCGGCCTTGATCGCTTTGGCCGCATTGGCGAGGCGCGAATATTCCGGATCACCATGCCAGGGGAAGGCGATGGCGAGGCGTGCGGACGGCTCGAGATCAAGCACGGCCATTTTTTCATGAATGCGCTTGATGATGTCGGCGGCGGGAATGTCTTCCGACAGATCCATGCCGATCTGCACAACAGGGATATTATGCACTGGCAGCACGCCTTGCTGGTCCTTGGGCAGATAGATGGTTTTGCCCGAGACCTGCACCGTGAATTGCGAGGCGCCGATGACGGTCGCGCGGATGCGATTGCCCGGATCTTCGACAGGGATCGTGCAGCGGGCTGCAAGCTTTTCGCGAATGGCGGCGGCCAAGGGCTTGGCAATATCGCCGAACTCTTCTTCCTCCGTGCCGAAAATATATTCCGACACGCCGCCCGAGAAGGTGATGATCTCGGGCTTCAGTGAGCGATCCAGCGGTTCGGTCAGCGCGATCTTCTGGCCGAGCTCATCGAGCGGATCATTGACGATCTGATCAATGGCGAGATCAGCCAGACGCATCGCGATTTTCTTGCGTGTCATCGCATTGGACAGCGCGCCGGGCGTGGTGGGCAGGCCGAGGTCATCTGCCACAAGCTGGGCTGATTCATCGACACGCGTCCAACCGGTCTTGCCGTCATGGGCAACAAGGCGTCCACCAACGGCGAAAGCGGCGACCGATTTGATCATGCCTTTGTCGATGAGCGCGAGTTTGGTGGTGCCGCCGCCGATATCGACATGCAACACGACAGCATTCTTGGCTTTCGACAAAGCAACGGCACCCGAGCCGTGGGCTGCGAGCGTGCATTCGAGTTTGTGGCCTGCGGTGGCGCAGACAAATTTGCCGGATTCCTCGGCAAAGAGCTCGTCAATGGCGCGCGCATTGGAGCGCTTGATCGCTTCGCCTGTGAGAATGACAGCGCCGGTGTCGATGTCTTCGCGCTTAACCTTCGCGTCGCGATAGCAGGCGCGGATGAATTCTTGCAGGTAAGCGGCATCAATCATGCCGTTGGGCAAGAAGGGGGTCAGCATGATCGGCGAACGCCAGACCACTTCACGCCCCGTCACCACAAAGCGCGCCGAGAGGCCCTGCGAGACGCGCTGCAATGTCACTTTGGCAAACAGCAGATGCGAGGTGGAGGAGCCAATATCGATGCCGACAGTTTTCAGCTCGACTGATTCCTGCGCCCAAATCCACGCAGCCATCGCGGCCTTGTCTTCATCCGACATGCCGTTGTGGTCATGTTCCTCATCCATATCGTGCATTGATTGGGACCTTCTATCCGGGCCTTTGTTTCAGGGTGTTTATTCTGCTGCGTGAGATTTGGCCTCATGTGCCATTTCTTCGGGTGTGACGCCCATGACGCGCCAATCCGTTGTCTTGGGCACAACGCCTTCAAAGGACATGAGTTTGTTGTGCGGGATGCGCGGCTCGACGGTGCCGATGGCAGGAGCGCCAGCGGCGAAAGCTTTGGCAGCTTCCACCATCTGCTTGCGGAACTCGACAATGGCGAGATCGCTGGCGCCCAACCTGTCGTAGGTGCGATCCGCAATCGGGCCCATGGTCTCCCACATGGCAATGTCCTGATTGGGAATGCCCGGAATGCCGGTGAAATTACCGAGCTTCATCGCCTTGCGATCTTGCAGATAATTGTTCGCGCGATTGCGGACCTTGACGAAATGTTTGTCGACATCAATGCCGACCTGCGCATGCAGGAACTTGCGCCATTCTTCCGTCGCCGGTGTTGTAGCCGCATCACCAAAAGCGATGAAATGGAAGGCTGTGTGCGTGTCATCGGTTGGCACGTGCAAAATCGCGACATTGTAGAGATTGTTGGGCGGGATCAGCACGGTGTAGGGCGCGATGAACAAAGTCGTGCGGATGTAATCATGCGTCTGCGGATTGGCGATGGGCTTGCGGATCGCCGCATAGCGGAAACCGAAA
>CANGRU010000230.1 GCA_947456315.1 Beijerinckiaceae bacterium
GGACGTTGAAAGACGTGACGCAAGAGGCCAAGAGCTGACGACGCATATGCGCGTCGTCATTGCGAGCAAAGCGAAACAATCCAGAGCCTCACGCGACGCCTCTGGATTGCCGCGTCGGCCTTCGGCCTCCTCGCAATGACGATCAGAGATGATAAATCCGGAAAGCATAGTGCCAGCTTTCCGTGATCGGCTTGCCATCCACCTGCAACAGACATTGCATCGTGCCCACAGTCTCCAGCTCGTGCTGCACATCGAGCATGACGCGGAAGCCGTTGATCTTCGGATAGGGCACGAGGAAGAAGCGCTGCATCTGCGCAGTTTGCGCGGAGGCCACAATCTTCACGGCATCCGGATTTTTCAGATAATAGGCGAGATCACCGCCGACAAAATCGACAATGTAGCGGCGTGAATCGGGGGCGGCCTTTTCAGCCGAGCCCAAAGCCACGGGCGGTGCGGAATAAGTCTCGCGCGCATAGCCGAGCTTGTGCAGCGAAAGGCCGTCATTCATCGCACGGATGCGATAGCCGAAGGTGAAACGTTTTCCCGGTTGCAGTCCGCCATCCGGCACAAAGGCGCAGATGATATTGTCGGCCGTCTCGTCCTTGGTCGCCAGTTCGATCAGCTCGACATGGCCCGTGCCCCAATCATGACTGGGTTCGATCCAGTAAGAGGGGCGCTCTTCATAAGCCAGCTCCACATCGGCATAATGTTGCGTGTTGCGATCACGCTGCATCAGGCCGAAGCCTTTGAGGCCCGACACCGGAAAGCGCTGCACTTCCTGTATCTGCGGGTTCTTCAAAGGCCGCCACATAAAGCCGCCTTTTTCCGTCTGGATGAGCAGACCATCACTGTCATGCAGCTCGGGGCGAAACTCGTCATATTTGTTGCGGTCATTCATGTGGCGATCATTTTCGCCCATGAGGAACATGGAGGTGAGCGGCGCCATGCCAAGCCGCTCGACGGCCACACGCGGGAAGATCGACACGGTGAGATTGATCGCCGTTTCATCCTGCGGGAAAATATCGAACTGATAGGCACCCGACAGCGAGGGTGAATCCAAAAGCGCATAAAGCGTGATTTTGTCGGAGCCCAGAGCCGGCTGCTCGATCCAGAATTCTTTGAAGAAGGGAAACTCTTCATTATTGTCGAGCTTGCCTGTGCCAATGGCAAGGCCGCGTGCCGACAGTCCATATTTCTGGTCGCGTCCCAGAAAACGGAAATAGCTCACGCCGACAAAACTGATCAGCTCATCGAAGGTGCGCGCGCTGTTGAGCGGATAGTGGATTTTGAATCCGGCATAGCCCAGATCGCTCGGCAGGTTCTTGCCGAAATCCGGATTGCGATATTCGAAGTTTTTCGGATTGTAGTCGAAGGGCTTGGCGATGCCGCCGACCACCATATTGATCTTCACTTCGGTCTTGAACAAATGCCCGAGATGGAAGAGCCCCAGATGTGCGCGCTTGTTGGGGTCCTGAATCGGATCGGGGTCATCGCGGAAGCGGATGGGCTGCCAATTGTCCCAGTCAAGCGCCTCGATTTCAGGCGGCAGTTTGGTGACGCGCGGCTCGAAGGGGCGCTCGGACAAAGCGCGCGCCCGCAACACCACATCTTCATAAGTGAAACGCGGCGCATTGGGGGCGAGCGGCTGCGCATTGGCAGGCTTGGTTTGAGCTTGCGCCTCGTGCGCCGCAAGGGCGGAGGCGAGAGCCGCCATCAGGGAGCGGCGCGTCAGAACATAGGAGGAGGGCAAGCGGCAAATCCTGATCAGGATGAAATCGGAGCGAGGCGATCATGCCCGGCAATTGAGGCTCAAGCGCGGCGCTAAAATCGTTCATAGAACGACATTTGGCAAGCTTGGCCCCCTGCGAAAGAAGGGGGCTGACGGGCCCCGAGAGCCCAATAATCCCGTCTTGAAGCCTGACGCAACCCGTGGGAAGCTTGGCGCAACGGCTCGCCTTGAGCAGAGCCGATTCAGGGGAGGAATGCATGGGTAGGATCGCCTTGGGCGTTCTGGGGGCCTTGGTGCTTGGCACCTGCGCGGCAATGGCCGCCGACAAGCCTGATTGGGCTTTTCCGGTCACCGACAAAGTTCAGCCGGCCATGGTGCCAGATGATGGCAAGCCCAAGTCGGCGCCGGGCTCGACACGTAACTATACGCGTAGCCAAATTGAAGATCTCTACAATCCCCCCGATTGGTATCCTGACCAGCATCCGGCCATGCCGACTGTCGTGTCGAACGGCCGCGCACCGGAAATCCGCGCCTGCATTGCTTGCCATCTGCCGACCGGCACGGGCCATACAGAGAGCGCCAATATGGCTGGCCTGCCGGCCGCCTATCTGATGCAGCAGATCGAAGATTACAAAACCGGTGCGCGCAAGGGCTCGGGCTCGATGCTGGCCATCGCCAAGGCCATCACGCCGGAAGAAAACAAAGCCGCAGCTGATTATTTTTCATCTCTCAAGCCGCGTGTGTGGATCCGTGTGATGGAGACCGACACGGTTTTGAAAACCTATGTCGCGGCGGGCAACAAGCGAGCCATTCATCCTGACCATGTGTTCGAGCCGCTCGCCAATCGCATCATTGAAGTGGGCGAGGATGAGAACCGTCTGTTCAATCGTGATCCCGGCTCGGGCTTTGTCGCCTTTGTCCCAAAGGGATCGCTCGCCAAAGGCAAGGCACTGGTGGAAGCGGGTGGCGCACAGGCCTGCGCCTCCTGCCATGGCGAGGGCAACAAGGGCACGAAAGATATGCCCGGACTTGCAGGCCGCACGCCCACTTACATCGTGCGCCAGCTGTTCATGATTCAAAATGGCGAGCGTGCCGGCACGAATGTCGAGCCGATGAAGGCGATTGTCGCGAAACTAACTGTAGATGACATGCTCAATATGGCGGCCTATCTCGGCTCGCTGGAACCTTGATCGGGAGATTTTCATGACAAAAAGAAATGACATCACCGCACTCGACGAGGTTGCTGGCAATGGTTTGCTCAGCCGCCGTCTGCTGTTGCGCGGCGGCGTGGCCATGGCTGGCGCGGCCAGCACATTGGTCGCTACACAAGGGGCCTCAGCCGAGCCGCTGAAAGAGCCCGAATGGAGCCGCTATCAGGGCACCACGGTCGAACCGATTGGTCGGCGCTCAAAGCATGAGAAAGATACAGCGCGCATTCTCACCAACCCGAAGGGCGAGCCGCGTACGCAGCATGCGCGCACGCCCCACCATTTGCTCAATGGCCAGATCACGCCCAACCATTTGCATTTCACCATTCTGCACAATGGGATTCCCGATATCGATCCCGAGCAGCACAAGCTCGTCATCCACGGCATGGTGAAACAGCCCATCGTGCTGACCATGGATCGGCTGATGCGCTACCCCATGGTGACGCGCCAGACTTTTATCGAATGCGGCGGCAATTCGGCTGCATTGTTCTCCAACGAGCCTGTGCAGGCCAATCTGCAATCGCTGCATGGTCTGGTGTCGAATGCCGAGTGGACAGGCGTGCCCTTGTCGGCCGTGCTCGATGAAGTCGGTATCGACCCGAAAGCCAAGTGGATGCTGGTCGAGGGTGCGGATACGGCGGCGATCATACGCTCGGTGCCGCTCAAGAAAGCACTCGATGATGCGATCCTCGTGCTCTACCAGAATGGCGAGCGCCTGATGGCAGAGCAGGGCTATCCGGTGCGTCTGCTGCTTCCCGGTTGGGAAGGCAATATGAACATCAAATATGTTCGCCGCATCAAAATCGTCGATCAGCCCGCGCTCACCTATTACGAAGCGCGCAATTATTCGCCGCTGCTGCCGGATGCCAAAGCCTATCGCTTCTTCTTCGTCAATGAAGTGAAGAGTTTCATCACGCATCCCTCC
>CANGRU010000231.1 GCA_947456315.1 Beijerinckiaceae bacterium
GCGTGTCGAGATAGGCACGGAACAATGAATATTGTTCGGATGTCGGCTGCGCGGTATTGGCATGGCCGATGAGATCGGTGTTGGCATCCAGAATGCGGCGCATGTTGCGGCTGGGTGTGAAGTCGGCAACCTTCACCCGCACCGAGACGCAGGCGCGGCAATCTTCACAGGCGGGGCGATAGGCAATGGTTTGCGAACGACGAAAGCCCGATTGGGTGAGCGTGTCATTGAGCGCACCCGCGCGCTTGCCCACCAGATGGGTAAAGACCTTGCGTTCTTCGCGGCCGGCCAGATAGGGGCAGGGCGCGGGTGAGGTCAGGTAGAATTGCGGAGCATCACGCGGCTCTCGGCTCACCCTTTTGCCTCCAAACGAGTCAGGTCATTGTGTCCCATCAGGCGCGGCGTGTCACGACAACACCGGCGATGATATCGTGCAGGCAGCGTTTATCGTTGTTGAGCAGTGAGGTCAGCAGATTGACCGGTGCAAGCAGAGCCACAGCCCAGGACAGATAAAACAGGATCACATGTGCCGCGGCATTGAGAAAGCGCACGGGCGTGCCGTCATTGTTGCGCATTTCGAGATCCATCAGCCCCATGCCGGGTGTGCCCATGCGGGGGCCCGAAATGCTCGCGCCATTATAGACGATCGCAATGGTTGGATAGAGCACGGGGATCAGGAACCAGGACAGACCAAAGGTCACCACACCAAGCAGCACAAAGACCACAAACAGTCCCCAGAAGATGATCGAAATCAGCATCAGATCGAAGATCAGCGCTACGATGCGGCGCGAGCGCACGCCAGCCAGCGCCGCATAGGGCAGGCGGGTTGGCCAAAAAGTCCCGCTGTCGTCAGGTCCGCGTTCGCTCACGTTGTTGGCTCCTTGGCCCGGGTCATATTTCAGATGTGGTGTGTCTCAAGACCGGCTGCAAGCAGGCCACATCGTTATGGCGAGGTGCCGAAGGCAACGTGGCAATCCAGCAGCGACTATGGGGCTTCACCCCTTCAGCTTTTCAGCAACCTTCACCGCAAAATAAGTCAGAATGCCATTGCAGCCGGCGCGTTTGAAGGCGAGCAGGCTTTCCATCATGGCCTTGTCGCCATCGAGCCAGCCGTTCTGGGCAGCGGCCATGATCATCGCGTATTCGCCCGACACTTGATAGGCGAAGGTCGGCACAGCAAAAGTATCTTTCACACGCCGCGCAATATCGAGATAGGGCATGCCGGGTTTGACCATGACCATGTCGGCGCCTTCTTCGAGATCAAGTGCCACTTCGCGAATGGCTTCATCCGAATTGCCCGGGTCCATCTGGTAGGTGCGTTTGTCACCACGCAGCAATCCGCCCGAGCCCACCGCATCGCGGAAGGGGCCATAAAAAGCCGAGGCATATTTGGCCGCATAGGCCATGATCTGGACGTGATCAAAACCTTCTTCATCGAGCGCGGTGCGGATCGCGCCAATGCGCCCGTCCATCATGTCGGAGGGCGCAATCACATCGGCACCCGCACGCGCTTGGTTGAGCGATTGCTTTACAAGTGCACGCACGGTGGCATCGTTGACGATCTCGTCACCTTCCATCAAACCGTCATGGCCATGGCTGGTGTAGGGATCAAGCGCGACATCGGTGATGATGCCAATGGTCGGCACAGCGGCTTTGATCGCGCGCACGGCTTTGCAGATCAGATTGTCGGGGTTGAAGGCTTCCGTGCCTTCTTCATTGCGCAATTTCGGGTCGGTGTAGGGAAACAGCGCAACGGCCGGAATGCCAAGCGACGCTGCATGCGCGCAGGCTTTCACCGCCTCATCAATCGACAGGCGCTCGACGCCGGGCATGGAGGCGACAGGCTGGCGGATCTTTTCGCCATCCAGAATGAAAATCGGCCAGATCAGATCATCCACCGTCAGCACATTTTCCCGCACGAGGCGGCGCGACCAATCGGCCCGGCGGAGCCGACGGGGGCGCTGGACGAGCATCATCGATGGCTGGGACTGGGGATCGGACGGTGCGGCCATGCTCTTGCTCCAAAAGACAGAGCTCCGCTTTAGCATCTTTCCAGCCGGGGCTGAACCCCGAAGCCGGCCATCTGGCCGGGGAGGCGCGTTGACCGGGCAGGGCGCTATCCTCTATGCGTCAGGGGTCATCAGCGCGGGGTCGGCCCGCAAAAGGCGAGCGCCATGCAATTTTATCCCTTCGACGAGAAGGCCAATCGCGAGGTGATCCATCTGGGCGCGAGCGGTAATGGCACATTCCGCTGGGGCCTGTATCTGGTCATTTACATGCGTGTGCTGGCGGTGATCTGGCTCGCCCAGGGTCTCATGCAATGGCGCCATATTCTGGCCCCCGAGGGCGTGACGATTGATACCCTGCCGCTGTTTGAATCGGCCACGATCATCTTTTTTTCCATCACCAATCTGGTTGCTGCTGTTGGCCTGTGGCTGGCCGTGCCGTGGGGTGGCGTTCTGTGGCTGTTTGCAATTTCCGCGCAGATGTTTCTCATCGGTTTTGGCGGTATGATTGATGGCGGTCGTTTGATCCTCGCCCTCGATGTTGCCTTGATCGTCGCCTATTTTGTTTTGAGCTGGTATGCAGCGCAAGAACGCGACGCTGTCTGATACGCGATGCTGTCGGATGCGTGACGCTACGTCGGCAAGAGCTTCTCAAGCTTAACAAGTCGTGAGATTCATTTTCGATTCACGCAATGCATAAACATCGGATTCATCTCGTTTATTAGACCCGTCTTCACGTCGGGCCGCTAGTCTTGCAGGCATGTTTTGAAATGCGTGCATGTCGGCGCGCGGAACGAATGTGAAAGCGAGGCGGGGTCTGCCTATGACCATGGTTCTCAACAGTGAAGCGCCGGAATACCGGCATGAGCGCAACGACGATGTGCGTCCGCACTATCTGGAAGCCTTGACCTTGGTGGAGCGGCTGCATCGCCGCTTGCTCGATGTCATCAAGGATGAATTTGATCGGCGCGGGCGTGCCGACATCAATGCCGTGCAGGCTTTGTTGCTCTATAACATCGGCGACAAGGAGCTCACCGCGAGCGAATTGCGCACCAAAGGTTATTATCTGGGGTCCAATGTCTCCTACAATGTGAAGAAGCTGGTCGAGATGGGTTTCCTCCATCATGCCCGTTCGCGCATGGATCGGCGCTCGGTGCGCATCAGCCTGACCGAGCGCGGGCGTGCTGTGCATCAGCTGGTGGCCGGCGTCTATGGCAAGCATGTCCAGACGGTCGAGCAGATCGGCGGCATTACGGGGGATGATTTTTCAAGGCTCAATCGGGCGCTGGTCCGGCTGGAGCGATTCTGGACCGACCAGATCCGCTATCGACTTTGAGGGGGTGGGGCCCGATTTTGGGGTGATCTGGTCATTTGCCCCCTCTTTCGGGCCCTTTTGCCCGGCCTTTTTAGGGGTCTGCCCCAATCCGCCACAAAACCGCCTTGCTGTTTTTGTCTTTTTTAACCTTGTCCATGATAGCCGTGGCCGGTTCCTCATAGCCCTTCGGGGCTGGATCCGGTCGACTTGGCTTCGAGCCCAAGCCCGGCAGGAGCGTGTGGACAGGTTTGGAACGCATTGGAGCCAGCGGTGAGCAAGTTCAACCATTCCATTTCCCGACGGGCTTTGGTCCGCGGCCTCGGCCTGGGTTTCGTCGCGCTCGGCGCAGGACAGGCCGGCGTGGAAAAGGCTTTTGCCGCTCCCGCCGATGGCAACTTGTTTGGCGAGCAGGTCGAATGGGTCCAGAAATACGAGTCGGATGCGCGCCTGAGTGTGCCGCGCACCACTACGCCGATCCTCTCGGCCCAGACCATTGCGGCCACTGAACAGGCCATTGCGCAATATCA
>CANGRU010000232.1 GCA_947456315.1 Beijerinckiaceae bacterium
AGGCTTACAACAAAGAACACGGCATCACGCCCGCCACGATCAAGCGCGGCATTCAGGATATTCTGGGCTCGGTCTATGAGCAGGATCACGTCACGGTCGACACAGGGCTGGCAGACAAGCCGGCCATCGGCCACAATTTCAAAGCCAATCTTGCCGATCTCGAAAAGCGCATGCGTGAAGCCGCCGCCAATCTCGAATTCGAAGAAGCCGCACGCCTGCGCGATGAAGTGAAACGTCTGCAAGCCACAGAGCTGGCCATCGGCAATGATCCGCTCGCGCGCCAACAGGCGGTGGAGGATCAAGCCGGCGGCTATCAAGGCACGCGCAAATATGGCGCAGCTGCCAACACGCCGCAGACATCACGAAGCCGCAAAAAATAAAGCGACGTCCTTGCGAGGAGCGCAGCGACGAAGCAATCCAGAGCCACACGTGATGCCTCTGGATTGCTTCGCTTCGCTCGCAATGACGGAGAGAGGCTGAAATAAAAAACGGGCGCCTTTCGGCGCCCGTTTGCTTTTGTATTTTAAGCGACCTGCTGGATCGCCGACAATTTCCAGTCTTCGGTTCCACCACCCGAACGGCGGGTGAAGGTCCAGATTTCTGTGGTCTCGGACGGCGCGGTGCGATCACCCGAGATGTAAGCACCGGTTGCGCGATCCACCACCGTATCCATGACCGAGAAGCGCATGGCAACCGTTGCGTAATCATCCGCGCCTTCGCGCCAGGCTTCCGACAGATCACCCTGCAAAAGCTTCGCGCCCGAGACTTTGTTGACCACACCCTTGCGGGCATTGTCGGCCAGTTCTTCGGAGAAATAGGAGGCCATTTCCGGTGTCACGTGACGGCGCAGATGGTCCATATTTTCTTCGCCATAAGCGCTCTGGATGTCTGCCAGTTTGCGCTCGAAGGCGTTGAAATCATCGGCCGAGATTTGCAGATCGGTGACCTGCGGCCCGCTGGCAGGCATCGGGCCGCCAGCCGAACCGCCACCGCCGAACATGCCGCCAAAAGCATCACGCTGCATGGGCTGCTGGGGTGCTTGGCCCATCGGTGTGGCCGTTGCCAATTCGCCTTCGCGCTTGCGCGCAAACCAGCCGATGGCAAAACGCACCACCAGGAAGATCAGACCCAGCTGCAAGACGAGCCCCAGAATGGAGGTCATCGACCCCAGTCCGTTGAACAGACCGGAACCGGAGAGCAGGCCGAAAATGCCCGCACCCACGAGGCCGGCCATCAGACCGCGGCCAAGGCCCGAGCTGAAGAAGCCGCCCGATTGCGGGGCAGCTGCTGTCGCGGCAGGCGCAGCTTGTGCCGGGCTCGGCGTGTTAGGGGTCATCGTGCGCTGCATGGGCTGTGCAGCACCGGGCGCCGTCTGTGTGGCAGGCGGCGCGGAAAAGGTTTTGGTGCCCCGGCTGCCCATGCTGCTGCCCGAGCCCGGCTTGGCCATGGCAAGGGCCGGCGCGAGCGCCAGAGAGATGGCAACCGCCATCGCGGCCATTTTGGTCGAGCGACGGATGGTCATAGGTGTTACCTCATAGGTAAGGCGGGCAAGACGCCCGCCCCATGAATATAAGAGGCCACCTCGGGCTTTATAAGCCGCCCCAGCGTCAAATTTTCCGTGATCGACGCTGCAACGCAGCACGAACCAACCTTCGCTGGACAGCGGTTTTTCTGGGTCTTGCCACATTTGGTTTAGCGGACCTTAACCGATGCCGGGCGACAAGAGGCCATGGCGCGTTGCGTATGGCCTATAGCAGCCTTGTCGGTTGCCGCTCTTGCTCTGTCCGGTTGTTCGCTGTTCCAGCGCCCGCAGAGGCCGGCTTGGCGCGCCCAAGCGGAAAAAGCCTGCTTTGCCGAAAAGAAAATCCAGATGACGGCATTTGTCGAGCTGGCGAAGGAAATCGACGGGCCCGGCATTTGCGGCCTGACCATGCCGTTGAAAGTCACAGCACTGGCGGGCGGCACGGTTGCGCTCACCTCCACACAGACCATCGGCTGCCCGATGACAGCAGCCCTTGATCAATGGGTCAGCGAATTTGTGCAGCCGATTGCCTTGCAGCGTTACGGCCAGCCGATCACCGAAGTGAAGAGCATGGGCTCTTACGCCTGCCGCTCGATGAACAATCAGGGCGTGCGTCTGTCAGAGCATGGCTTTGGCAATGCGATCGACATTGCGGGCTTTGTGCTGATGGATGGTCGCGAGATCACGTTCGTGCGCGACTGGACGCGCGGCAAGGATGTCGACAAAGCCTTTTTGCGCGAGATACAGGCGGGCGCCTGTCAGGTGTTCACGACCGTGCTCGCGCCCGGTTCCGACATGTTCCACTACAACCACATGCATGTCGATCTGGCCATGCACGGCAATACGTCCGAAGGCCCGCGCCGCTATTGCAAACCAATTCCGGCACCGGGCTTGATGCCCAAGCCCTTCAAACATGATGATCTGCCAGATCCGCCGGAGCTGGAAGAAGATCTCGATATTGCGGGCCTGATTGAAAAAACCGTCCCGCGCACGGCTGTAGCCAGCAACACATCTTCGAGCCTGTCGAACGGCTCGAAGATTTCACTCGGCCTGCCGCCCGCACCACCAGAAGCTCCGCGCGTGCGCGTGGCGCAAAATGTGGCGCCTGTCGAAACTGCACCTTTGTCGCCGCAGCCCGTGATCAATCCGCCAGCCAAAATGACGCCGCTCTCGCCGCTCGATCGCTTGCTGCTCAACGGCGAATTCGTACCCAAGCGCCGCTAGGCGCGCCCATAACCGCCACCTGTCGGCGTTGCGATGATCACTGCATCGCCAGCCTGCACAGCACGCGTATCGCAGGCTTTGAGCGTTTCACTTGCCCCATCCGCATGACGCAAAAGATTGCGCCCGCGCTCACCATCGGCGCCGCCTTTTGTACCCTTGGGCGCAATGCGGCGATGATCGGAGAGAATGGACAGCTGCATGTCTTCGCGGAAGCGGATCGTGCGGCTGGTGCCATCGCCTGCTTTCCACTTGCCCTTGCCGCCCGAACCACGCCGGATGTGGAAATCTTCCAGCACCACGGGAAAGCGCATTTCGAGAATCTCGGGATCGGTCAGGCGCGAATTGGTCATGTGTGTGTGCACAGCCGCCGCACCATCAAAACCCTCACCCGCCGGCGCGCCTGAACAGAGTGTCTCGTAATATTGATGCGCGACATTGCCGAAGGTGAGATTGTTCATCGTGCCCTGCGCCGAACCCAAACGGCCCAGCGCTGCAAAGAGCACATCCGTCACGGCCTGACTGGTTTCGACATTGCCCGCGACAACGGCCGCCGGATATTGTGGCGAGAGCATGGAGCCTTGCGGGATCACAATCTCGAGCGGGCGCAGACAACCGGCATTCATCGGCATGTCGCCACCTGCCAGCACGCGAAACACATAAAGCACCGCCGCGCGCGTCACCGGTTCCGGCGCGTTGAAATTATTGGCGCGCTGTGCGCTCGTGCCGGAAAAATCGACCTTGGCGCGACGTGTCTTTTTGTCGAGCGTGATCCGCACACGGATGAGCGCGCCATCATCGGTCTCGATCTCGGCCTGCGCATCACGCAACGTGCCGATAAGATCGCGCACACGCGCTTCGGCATGGTCTTGCACATGGCCCATATAAGCGCGCACGACATCCCACGAATAATCATCGATCAGCGCGGCGAGTTCGCGCACACCTTTGGCATTGGCGGCAATCTGCGCTTTCAGATCAGCCAGATTCTGTGCCGGATTGCGCGCCGGATAGCGTGCTGTCAGCAGCGCCTCCAGAATGACACGCTCTTGAAAGACGCCGCGCGCGACGAGTTTCAGATTGTCGAGATAGACGCCCTCTTC
>CANGRU010000233.1 GCA_947456315.1 Beijerinckiaceae bacterium
AATTCAGAAAGCTTGTCTGTATTGCCCTTATCGAGCGTCATAGAGGCAGCGATAAACTCCACCGGATAATTGGCTTTGAACCAGCCGGTCTGATAGGCGATCAACGCATAGGCAGCGGCATGTGATTTGTTGAAACCGTAATCGGCAAATTTCGCCAGCAGATCGAAAATCTCGTCCGACTTTTGCTTGGTGATGCCATTGTCGGTCGCGCCATTGACGAAGCGCTCGCGTTGCGCATCCATTTCCGACTTGATCTTTTTACCCATGGCGCGGCGTAGAAGATCGGCTTCTCCCAGCGAATAGCCGGACATGATCTGCGCGATCTGCATCACCTGTTCCTGGTAGATGATGACGCCGCAAGTCTCTTTCAGCACCGGCTCGATCAACGGGTGGATATAATCGGCTTCGATCTCGCCGTGCTTCACCGCGCAATAGGTCGGGATATTGGCCATCGGACCCGGACGATAGAGCGCGACAAGCGCGATAATATCTTCCAGCCGGTCGGCGCGCATTTCGGCCAGCGCCTTGCGCATGCCAGCCGATTCCACCTGAAACACGCCGATCGTTTCACCACGACCGAGCATCTCATAGGTTTTCTTGTCATCCAGCGGGATGGCACTGATATCAACCTCAATGCCGCGCTTCTTCAGCAATTCGACTGTCGTTGACAAAGTGGTAAGCGTTTTCAGACCCAGAAAGTCGAATTTGACGAGGCCCGCCGGCTCCACCCATTTCATGTTGAACTGGGTCGCCGGCATATCCGATTTCGGATCGCGATAGATGGGCACCAATTCATCCAGCGGGCGATCCCCGATCACAATACCCGCCGCATGGGTCGAGGCATTGGAATAGAGCCCTTCCAGCGTCTCGGCGATTTTCAGCATTTTGCCGACATTGGGATCAGCTTCGGCCGCCTCGCGCAGACGCGGTTCGGATTCAATCGCCTGTTTCAAGGAAACAGGGGCCGCCGGATTTTGCGGCACGAGTTTGGCCAGTTTATCGACCTGGCCGAGCGGCATTTCGAGCACACGACCGACATTGCGCATCACGCCGCGCGCCAAGAAAGAGCCGAACGTGATGATCTGCGCCACACGATCAACGCCATAGCGTTGACGCACATAGCGGATGACCTCTTCACGCCGCGTCTGGCAGAAGTCGATATCAAAGTCGGGCATCGACACGCGTTCGGGATTGAGAAAGCGCTCAAACAGCAAACCGAAGCGCAATGGATCCAGATCAGTGATGGTCAATGCATAAGCAACCAGCGAGCCCGCACCCGAGCCACGCCCCGGCCCCACCGGAATGCCCTGCTGCTTCGCCCATTTGATAAAGTCTGCCACGATGAGAAAGTAGCCGGGGAACTTCATGCGATTGATGATCGACAGCTCGAACTCGAGCCGCTCTTCATAATCACTGATCGACAGATCGGGCGCTGCGCCATGTTTGTCGAGACGCGCCTTGAGCCCCTCGCGCGCCTGACGGGCGAGTTCCTGTTCTTCTGCCAATTCATCGCTGGCCGCATCTGCCGCGACACCGCCTGTGGTGAAGCGCGGCAAAATCGGGTTGCGTGTCAGCGGGCGATAGGAACAGCGCAAAGCAATGGCGACACTATTGTCGGTCGCTTCGGGAATATCGGCAAAGAGCTCGAGCATTTCCGCGCGCGTCTTGAAGCGATGCTCGCGCGTCAACCGACGACGGTCGCCTGCCGACACCAGCGTGCTGTCTGAAATACAGAGCAGCGCATCATGCGCCTCGTAATCAGAACGCGCCGGAAAATAGGGCTCGTTGCTCGCCACCAAAGGCAGAGCCATATCATAGGCCAGATCGATGAGATGGGGCTCGACCGAGCGCTCTTCATCCGTGTCATGGCGTTGCAATTCGACATAGAGCCGATCACCGAAGGAGGGCTTTAGCGCCTCGAGCCGGGCCCGGGCCACTTCCGGCCGGTTCATGCGCAGCACACGGTCGATTGGACCGGAGGGGCCACCCGTCAAAACGATGATGCCCGCCGCATGTTTTTGCACGAGCGCGAGCGGCACATGGGGCAGATCACCCGCCTCGGGATCAAGCCAGGCTTTGGAGCTCAGCTTCATCAGGTTGAGATAGCCCTGTTCATTTTGGGCAATCAGAACGAGGGGGGCGCGACCAAGGCCGTGAATGTCAGCGCCGCGTGCACCCAGTGTCGCGGCATCGCCAAAATCGACCGTCAGATGAATGCCAATGATCGGCTGGATACCGTCCTTGGACATTTTTTCGGAAAATTCGAGCGCACCGAACAGATTGTTCGTGTCCGTGATGGCTAGAGCCGGCTGGTTGTCAGCGGCAGCCAATTTGCCAAGCTTGGCAATGGTCAGAGCGCCCTCACGCAAGGAGAAGGACGTGTGGACGTGCAGATGGACAAAACCGACGTCTTTGATCACACGATTCAAGGCTGACGCTCCCGCTGGCTCAATCCTTTATCGAACAAACCGACAGGGTGTGGAAGCGGGATGGTGCCCCCGCCCACAGGGACGATCTTGAAAACCCTCTCCCTCGGGGAGAGAGAGCCTTAGACCGGCATACCGCCTGTGACAGCATTGGCAAACATGATGATCGCAGCAAGGAAGGCAGCAGCAGCCAGACCCTCGGCAATGTCTTCAGCAATGTTCTTCATGGCGACAGGAAACATAACAACCTCCATCAGTCAGGATGTGAGTATGTTCTTGTTTTGTTCTTTTGTCAAATGGCTCGCCGAATAAAAAATATATGACTGATTTCTATAGTTCTTCTGCCACAAATCGGCGCCAGCCCTCAGCCCGCAACCGACAGGCCGGACAGGACCCGCAGCCCCGTCCCCAGTCGAACCGGCCGTCACGGTCGCCCATATAGCAGGAATGGGTTTCATCCCGCACGAGTTCAAGGAAAGCCTCGCCACCGAGCTCGCGGGCAAGAGCAAAAGTCTGCGCCTTGTCGATCCACATGAGGGGCGTTTCCAGCACGAAGCGGCGCTCCAGACCAAGGTTCAACGCCACCTGCATGGCCTTGATCGTGTCGTCCCGACAATCGGGATAGCCGGAATAATCCGTCTCGCAGACCCCCGTCACAATGTGTTTCAGGCCCCGCCGATAGGCATAGGCGGCGGCAAAAGCGAGGAAGATCAGATTGCGGCCGGGCACGAATGTATTGGGCAGACCATCCTCGCCCATTTTCATTTCGACTTCGCGGGTGAGCGCCGTGTTGGACAGCGTGCCGATGGCCTCGACAGGCACCACCACATCTTCGCCAAGCCTGTCTGCCCATTGCGGAAAGCGGGCACGGATAGAAGAGATCACATCCAGCCGGCACTGCATTTCGATCTTGTGGCGCTGGCCATAGTCGAAGCCGATGGTCTCGACCCGATCATAGCGCTCGAGCGCCCAGGCCAGACAGGTCGTGGAATCCTGACCGCCGGAAAACAGAACAAGTGCGCCACCCGCCACCTGCGCCATGGCCCCTACTCCAGCTCGACGATTTTGCCGTCACGCAAAGTCACCCGCCGATCCATACGACGGGCAAGCTCCATATTATGCGTGGCAATCAAAGCCGCCAGACCCGAATAGCGCACCAGATCTGCGAGTGCGCCAAACACATGGTCAGCGGTGCGCGGATCCAGATTTCCTGTCGGCTCATCAGCCAGCAGAATCCGCGGTCCATTGGCTACAGCGCGTGCGATTGCGACACGTTGCTGTTCACCGCCGGACAATTCACCCGGCCGATGCTGTTGGCGATCACCCAGCCCCAGATATTTCAACAGCTCACCGGCACGTTCGCGCGCGATGGTCTTGTTCAAGCCGCGGATCATCT
>CANGRU010000234.1 GCA_947456315.1 Beijerinckiaceae bacterium
ATGCAGACGTGCATCGTCTTCTGATGGAGCGTGGCGAAATCATCAATCGCCTCATTGCCGTCAAGGCGCGACAGGGCGGGGGCTCGGCTTTCCGCCCCGGCCGTGAAGCCGAGATGATGCGCCGCCTGGCAGAACGCCACCACGGTCCTCTACCACTCGATACGATCGAAGGCATCTGGCGTATTATCATCGCCACCTTCACCTATGTTCAGTCCAATTACAGCGTCCATGCCGACATATCGGGCGGCGATGCAGCGATGCGGGATGCCGAGCGTTTTCACTTTGGCTTTACGGTTCCCTATATCACGCACCATGGGGCCGCGGGCGTGATCGATGCGGTGGCACGCTCCTCGGGCGATCTGGGCATGTTTCGCATTGATGGCGGGGTCACAGCTGGCCCGTGGTGGACGCGCCTGTCAGATCCAGCTGCACCGAAAATTATCGCGCGTTTGCCTTTTGTGGAGCGACCGGATCATCCAGCGGGCATGCCTGTTTTCGTGATTGCCAAACCGCTTGCCGACGCGGCTGCCCGCGAGATCGTGCTCTATTGTCTGCATCTTGAGCGATGGCGCGATGGTTTGCCGGCCGCTTTTGCAAAAACGGGTGGCGACATCATCGGCAATGCAGCTGACGAGACAGGCCTGTCCCTGCTTGTGGCCATGCCGGTGAAAGCTGGAATCGATGGTGTGAATGCAGCCCTTCTCGAGGCACAGGCGATTGCCTCACGCATCAGCGAAGTGGGCAGCCACGCCGCGCGTTATTCTTTCAACGGTCATGCGGCCAGCTGATCAAGCGCCGCGTCTCATGAATTTGGATTGATGAATGTCGAACCCAACAACCAATGATCGTCCCGTCCCGCGCCCTGGCGTGTTGGCCATTGACCCTTACGTGCCAGGAAAAAGCGGTGCCCCGGGTGCGACAAAAATTTACAAATTGTCGTCGAACGAGACACCGTTAGGGGCTTCGCCGCGCGCCATTGAAGCTTTTGCAACGCTTGCGCCGAAACTCGACCTTTATCCGGACGGCTCTGTTGCGCGTTTGCGTGCGGCCATCGGCAAGCGCTTTGGCCTCGACCCAGATCGCCTTGTCTGCGGCAATGGATCTGATGATTTGCTGCATCTTTTGTCGCTGGCCTATCTTGGTCCGGGGGATGAAGGCATTTTCACAACGCACGGGTTTCTTGTCTACAAGATCGCCATTCTGTCCGCAGGTGGAACGCCTGTTGTTGCGCCAGAACATGATTTGACAGCCAGTGCGGATGAAATTCTGGCTTGCGTGACGCCGCGCACCAAAATTGTTTACTTGGCCAACCCGAACAATCCGACGGGCACCTATATGCCTTTCGAAGAGGTCAAGCGCTTGCATGCGGCTTTACCAAAACACGTTATTCTTGTGCTTGATGCTGCTTATGCGGAATATGTCCGGCGCAATGATTATGCCGAAGGGATTGAGCTGGTCGCGACGAACGAAAATGTTGTGATGACGCGCACATTCTCCAAAATTTTTGGCCTAGCGAATCTTCGCTTGGGTTGGATGTATGCACCCGCCCATATTTGTGATGCGATCAATCGTATCCGTGGCCCGTTCAACGTCAATGGCGCAGCCCTTGAAGCTGGCATTGCTGCCGTTGAAGATGTGGCGCATGTGGAAGCAGCAATCGCGCATAATGAAAAATGGCTCCCTTGGATGACGAACGAGATCGAAAAAATCGGTCTTGAAGTGACACCCAGCGTGGCAAACTTTCTGCTCGTGCATTTTGCCGCAAAAGCTGGCGTCAGTGCCACCGCGGCAGATGCATTTCTAACAACACGCGGCATTATCGTGCGCGCGGTTGGAGCTTATGGCTTGCCCGATTGTCTGCGCATTACGATTGGCACGGAAGAAGCCAATCGTCTGGTCGTGGATGGCTTGCGTGATTATGTGGCGGAGGCGCGTCGTGGCTGATCGTTTCGCAAAGCCTCTGCAAGAGCCCCTTTTTCAGCGCATGGTCATCGTTGGCGTTGGTCTTATTGGCTCATCGCTCTTGCGCGCCGCCCGCCAGCGCAATCTGGTCAAAACACTGGTTGCCGCCGATCTTTCTGAATCTGTCTGCACGCGCGTGCGAGAGATTGGTATCGCGGATGAGGTATTTCAGGACGCAAAAGCGGCTGTTGTCGGGGCTGACCTTGTGATCCTTTGCACGCCGGTGGGTTGCATTGGCGCAGTCGCTGCCGACATTGCGCCACATCTTGCAGCAGGTGCAATCCTTTCGGATGTGGGCTCTGTAAAGGCTTCCGTGGTTACGGCTGTGCAGCCGCATCTCTCTGACAAGATACATTTCATTCCTGCGCATCCTGTTGCAGGCACGGAATATTCAGGCCCCGATGCCGGCTTCTCAACTCTGTTTGTGGACCGTTGGTGTATTCTGACTCCACCCGAGGGTGCTGATACAGAAGCGACACAAAAGCTTGAGCAATTTTGGAGTGAAGTCGGATCCAATGTCGAAGTGATGACGCCGGCTCATCACGATCTGGTTTTGGCCATTACCAGTCACGTGCCGCATTTGATCGCCTACAATATTGTTGGCACAGCGGCAGATCTTGAAGAAGTCACGCAATCTGAAGTTATCAAATTTTCGGCAGGCGGCTTTCGTGATTTCACGCGCATTGCCTCGTCAGACCCGACAATGTGGCGTGATATTTTCTTGAACAACAAGGATGCTGTTCTCGAAATGCTGGGTCGGTTCAACGAAGACCTTGCAGCACTCCAGCGTATGATCCGCTGGGGCGATGGTCAGGGATTGTTTGATCTCTTCACGCGCACGCGTGCCATTCGACGCAGCATTGTGGCGCAAGGACAAGATGCGGCTGCGGCCGATTTTGGCCGTCGCCCGACGCCTGACTCAAAGCCTCAATAAAGCGGCCTTAAAATCGGGCCGGTTCTGATGGGCCCGAGAGACATGCGTCCCTCTTGGAGCCGCAACGGCAATTGCACAGGCGTGCCGTCTTTGCGTTCAAGGATCGCGCCTGCAAGCAGCGCAGCATTTCCAGGCACGAGGCGTGCCACAAGCGGCGCTATGCCTTTGGTTGCAACAGCCAGTTCGCCACGAAGGCGGTGAGCTGAATCTATGTCGAATGCGCCTTTGCCCTCAAAAGAAAAGTTGCCTTTGGCGATACGTCCGTTCTCCAAAAGAAGACGCCCATTGATAGTGCGCCAATCTTCGACCAGTCCCTGCCATGGCCCAGCACGCAGGCCCAAAATTTTTGTGGCAGTGCCTGTGATGTCCAGCGCAACCGGATCATGATTTCCGAAAAGCTGATCGAGGGCTTCAATATTTGCCCCATTCAAACGCAGAACAAAATCTGCAGCGCGTTCTTCGGCAGGTTGATCGGTATCGGTTCGAAGGTGAAATTCAGCAGATTTGGCGGAAAACGCCACTTCCATAGTCGCGTCAGCTTTAAGTTCGGAAACAGATAAAGACAGTCGTTCGAGCCCCTGATTCAAGCGCAATGAGAGGCGCATGTCTTTCCAGTCAAGAGATGTGCGGACGCCTGCGCTTTCAATCAGCAGAGGACCCGATACATCTATCAGCGTGATTTTGGGGCTGTAGATTTGTGTCGCTGTATGAAGGGCGCCCATATCCACATGCAGATTCGGACCAACATATTTGAGTGATGCGCATGTCAGCTCAATGCGGAAGGGAAAGCCACCCATATTTTTGCCGGCACATTCAAAAGAATGTCCCGCAGCTTTTTCAGCTTGCAGCCATTGTATCAGGCGTTCATCGGCCTTGTTGGTCGCGTAGACCCAAAAGGCTGACCAAGCGAGGGCGAGACTCACG
>CANGRU010000235.1 GCA_947456315.1 Beijerinckiaceae bacterium
CTAATTTCAATCGCGGTGTCGTTCATGACAATGTTCCTAGCGGCGACGACCAGCACTGAGACGCTCTTCCATCATTTGGGAATAACGCGACATGCCGAAACAGAAGAGAAAATAGAAAGCAGCAGCGAAAGCATAGACAGTGGGTGAGACGGTCGGCCCCGTCCAGACGGGATCGATGCGCGCTGCATCAATGGCGCGCAGGAAATCGAAAATGCCGACAATGGCCACCAGCGTCGTATCTTTGAACAGCGAGATGAAAATATTGACGATGCCCGGAATGACGAGCGTCAAGGCCTGCGGCAGAATGATCAGCCGCATCCGCTGCCAGTAGGACAAGCCCAAAGCCATAGCGCCTTCGCTCTGGCCTTTGGGGATGGCCTGTAAGCCGCCACGCACCTCTTCCGCCATATAGGCGGCAGCAAACAGTGCGAAGCCGATGATCGGGCGCATCAGGCGATCCGGCGACCAATTGTCGGGCACGAACAGCGGCAACATGGTGTTGGCCATGAACAGCACCGTGATGAAAGGCACACCACGCACAAACTCGATATAGAGGATCGAGAAAAACCGCACGGCTGGCAGTTCGGAACGCCGACCCAGTGCCAGCAACACACCCGCTGGCAGCGAGAAGACAATACCGACAGTTGCCACCAGCAAGCTCAGGAAAATACCGCCCCACAAATTGGTGTCGACCTGCATCAGCCCCAAGAGGGCCGAGCCTTTGAGCAGATAGACAGCGAGGATCGGGAAGATGAAGAAATAGAAGATCGCGACCCAGAGCGTGCGGATCTTCAAAAACTCCAGCACGCAGGCCAGAGCCACGCCACCTGCCAGAATGGAAAGCTCGACACCCGGCTCACGCAGGGCAGCGGCGGGACCCGGCATCATCAGAAAAATGAACAGCGGAACACCGAACAAAAAGGCCAGCAAGCCGCCCCTGCTCTTCAGGCCATCGGGCCAAAGCAGGCGTGCACTCAGCACTGTGCCGATCATCAGGGTCAGATCAACCCGCCAATGTTCCGAGCCCGGATAAGAGCCATAGCGAAAGAAATCGAGTTTGCGATCGACAAAGGCCCAGCAAGCGCCCGTGCCTTGCACGCGGCACGCCGCGCCATCATTGGCACTCCAGATAGCGTCCAGCACAAAGAAACGGATGAGATCAGGCAGCACCCAGACGATAAGTGCGATGAAAGCCAAAGCCAACGGGCCTGACACATAGCCGGAAAATATATGCTCGCGCAGCCAGCCGAGTGCGCCACCCACACGGGCGGGCGGTGGCAGAACGGGCGCGTCGTCTCCTCGCAGATAGAGGCTCATGTCAGCGCTCCACCAAAGCCATGCGGCGGTTGTAGACATTCATGATCATGGCGGTGATCAGGGAGATCACCAGATAGACCGCCATAGTGATGGCAATCACCTGCACAGCAGCTCCCGTCTGGTTGAGCACCGTGCCGGCAAAGACCTGCACGAGATCCGGATAGCCGATGAAGACGGCCAGCGACGAGTTTTTCGTCAGCGCCAGAAACTGGTTGGTGAGCGGCGGCACAATCACGCGCAAGGCTTGCGGCACCACAACAAGCTTCAGCGTTTGCGTGCGTGACAGGCCCAAGGATTGCGCGGCTTCCGTCTGGCCATGCGAGACGGATAAAATACCGGCGCGCACAATCTCGGCAATGAAGGCGGCTGTATAAATCGACAGACCGACAACCAGCGCCACAAATTCCGGCAGCACACGCATGCCGCCGACAAAATTGAACCCGCGCAGAACCGGCGTATCAAAAGAAATAGGCTGGCCAGCCAGCAGATACACAATCACGGGCGGCAGCAGGATCAGCGCAGCTGATACGCGCGCCACAGGCAAAATCTCGCCGCGCTCGAACTGGCACTTTTTGGCATAAGCCTTGAAGGCAAAACTGGCTGCAATGCCCAGCACTGCGGCGACAAGAATATATCCCGCACCGGGTGCAAATTGCGGATCGGGCACAACAAGCCCGCGGTTGTTCAGATAAATGCCTGCACCAAAGGAAATGCTGTCACGCGGATTGGGCAGCGGCTTCAACACCGCATTATAGATGAACAGCAATTGCAACAGCAGCGGCGTGTTGCGCAGCACTTCGACGTAAATGGAAGCGAGTTTCGAAACGACGAAGTTTTTCGACAGGCGTGCAACGCCGATGAAAAAGCCCAGACATGTAGCCAGCACCACACCGATGACCGCCACCAGCAAGGTGTTGAGCAAGCCGACCAGAAAGGCCTGACCATAGGTCGATGTTGCTGAATAAGCGACCAGCGTCTGGTTGATATCGAAAGAAGCGACACGATCCCAAAAAGAGAAATCGGTCGGAATGCCGCGCGCGCGCATATTGGTCGCAGCATTGACCACGGCTTCATAAGACAGAAAGCCGACAATCAGAATCAGAACGGCCTGCCAGATGAATCCACGAAAGCGGGGATTGTAGAGCAGAGAGACAGAAGGCTGCGCGGCTGCGTCATTCATTCAAAAAATCCGGAAACACATCCATCCCTTCTCCCGCCTGCGGGAGAAGGTGGCATGCGAAGCATGACGGATGAGGGCGCTCAAATGCACTCACCCTCACCCGACCCGCTTCGCGGGCCACCCTCTCCCGTGAAACGGGAGAGGGAATGCACAAAACAATTTAGCGCACAGGTGGTGCGTATTGGATACCGCCCGCCGACCAAAGCGAATTCAAGCCACGCTTGATCTTGAGCGGTGAACCTTCGCCGACATTGCGGTTAAACACTTCACCGTAATTGCCGACATGTTTCACAATGCGATAGGCCCAATCTTTGGAAAGGCCAAGTCCTTTGCCGAAATCGCCTTCCACGCCCAGCAAGCGCTTGATCTCGGGATTCGGGCTTTTGAGCATGTCATCGACATTGGCCTTGGTCACACCGAGTTCTTCGGCATTGATCATGGCGTAATGGGTCCATTTCACGAGGTTGAACCATTGATCGTCACCTTGACGCACAGCTGGCCCGAGCGGCTCTTTGGAAATGATTTCCGGCAGCACCACATGTTCATCCGGGTTGACGAGCTTGAGGCGTGACCCATAAAGGCCGGAGGCATCGGTGGTGTAAGCATCGCAGCGACCGGAATCATAGGCTTTCACCGCCTCATTGATATCGGCAAAGGCGACCGCCTCGTATTTCATGCCCTTGGTGCGGAAAAAGTCGGCCATGTTGAGCTCGGTGGTCGTGCCCTGCTGCACGCAAACCGACGCGCCATTGAGCTCCAGTGCGGAAGCCACATTGAGCTTCTTGCGGACCATGAAACCCTGTCCGTCATAATAATTCACACCCACCCAGAGCAGACCCAATTCTGCTTCGCGCGATTGCGTCCAGGTGCCATTGCGCGCCAGCACATCAATCTCGCCCGATTGCAAAGCGGTGAAGCGATCCTTGGCCGACAACGGAATGTATTTTACTTTTGTCGGGTCATTGAAAATGGCGGATGCAATGCCGCGGCACAGATCCACATCGAGCCCCGTCCAATTGCCCTTGTCGTCGGGCAGGCCAAAGCCCGCCAGACCCGTATTGGTGCCACAGGTCAGGGCACCTTTCTGTTTAATGAGGTCGAGCGTCTTCGAGCCCGCCTGGGCCGAGGCGCCCTGTGTCATGAGCCCGAGTGACGCGGCTGCAAGAAATGTTGCGGCAATGACTTTCATACAAACAACTCCCGATCGAGCCCTGAGGGGTTTCTCTTCTCCGGTGGCCGCCCCTATAGTGATGGGGAAGCCACGGTTAAGCCTATCACAGGCGAGTTTCGAACAGGGGTCAAGAGAG
>CANGRU010000236.1 GCA_947456315.1 Beijerinckiaceae bacterium
ATGGTGCGGGCCCGCCCAGATATACATGAAGATCAGCGCCCAGAAATGGATGATCGACAGGCGGTAGGAATAGACGGGACGTTCCGCGCGCTTGGGGATGAAATAATACATGATGGCCAAAAAGCCCGCGGTCAGGAAGAAGCCCACCGCATTATGGCCATACCACCACTGGATCATGGCATCCTGCAAACCCGACCAGACGATGTAGGATTTCGACGAGAAGATCGAAACCGGAATCGTGGTGTTATTGCCCAGATGCAAAACCGCAATTGTCAGGATGAAGGCCAGATAGAACCAGTTCGCCACATAGATGTGCGGCTCTTTGCGCTTGATGACGGTTGCGAGGAAGACGATGAAATAGGTCACCCAGACAATCGTCAGCCACAGATCGGAATACCATTCCGGCTCTGCATATTCCTTGCCCTGCGTAATGCCGAGCAAATAGCCCGTGCCCGCAATGACGATGAAGAAATTGTAACCCAGCACCACAAACCAGGGTGCCAGATCACCCGCAAGCCGCGCCTGACAGGTGCGTTGCACGACATAGAAAGACGTGGCCAGCAGCACATTGCCACCGAAAGCAAAAATCACCGCTGATGTGTGCAGCGGGCGCAAGCGGCCAAACGAGGTCCATGGCAGTCCGAGATTGAGCTCGGGATAGGCCAATTGCAGCGCGATGATGAGCCCGACCAGAAAGCCTGCAATGCCCCAGAAGACAGATGCAATGGTCGCAAATTTGATCGGCCCGAAATTATAATTGGGCTTGCCGCCAACCTCCTGCGTGGGCAGAGCGGCGGGGCGTGCATGGTAGCGGTTCAAAACCAGAAAGACGGTCGCGACACTCGCGATTGCGAACAGCCCCGCATGGAACGCATATTCGGGCGTCCATGCATTGGCGGTGATAATGACCCACAGGACGGCAGACACGGCTGCGATCACTGAGAGACCCATCTCGCCGAGCGTCATGCTCTTTTGACCGGGCATAAGCCCTGCCGATCCTGAATGTGCCATCTTGAATGCCTCGGGTGAATGTGGCGCGACTCATGTTTGGCGCGCGCTTGCGTCACGGCGCCACACTCAACCTTGTGACCTTGTTGTTCATTGATTCAAGTCAACCGGCTGAAACTTAGCCCTCAACAAAGGGCTCAAGACGAAAGTCTTACATCGTCAACAAGGCGACGATTTCACCATGGAAAAAGGCGCTGCTTGCGAGCAGCGCCTTGTCTCTTGTGCGCCGGATGCGTCAACCTGCCTCAGCCCCACCAGCAGCGTCGCACCAGACGACCGAAGCGATCATAGAAGGTGCGGCAGCGGCGCACACGCGCGGGAGGCAAGGGGCGATAATAGCGGCGACGCGGCCGTCGCCTGTAGTAATATTGTGCGTCATGAGCGCCCGGGGCCGGCAGATCGGCCTCGTGAGCAGCTGCCTGAGACAGCGGGTTTGAGCCTTGCGCATCCATGGCAGCAAGCTCATCAAGAAGGGGGGCGGCCTCAGCAGACGGGGCAAAGGCAACACATGCGGCACCAGAGCCCGCGACACCCAAAAGGGATTTGAGAAAGATACGACGATCCATTGAGCGCACTCCCCGAACAGCCCCAACCTCACCAGACACCTGCTCAACCCCTATGAGGCGTCCGCGGTTCCCTTTTTTGTAATTTGAGATTAGCGGATTACCATCAGGAAAAATATTGATATGGCTCAACTTATGGCAACCTTAAACGACACTTATTCGACCACGCCGCAGATGGCCGCGATCCTCTCGGATGGCCGCCTGTTGACCCATATGGCTGGCTTTGAAGCCGAATTGGCGCAGGCGCAGGCCGATGCCGGGCTGATCGACCGAAAACTGGCCGACACAATCTCCGCCGTGGCGGCGGGCCTTTCCTATGACGAGCCGGCCCTGTTTGCCGAGGCCATCAAGGGCGGCACGCTGGCGATTCCCTTTGTGAAGCAGCTGACAGCCGAAGTGCGGGCCAAAGATCCGGCGGCCGCCACAGCCGTCCATTTCGGTGCGACCAGTCAGGATGTCATCGACAGCGGTCTGGTTCTGCAATTGGGCGAAGCCCTTGTGCTGATCGATGCCGACATGACCCGCCTTGCGGAAGCTGCCGCCAAACTCGCGCGCGATCACGCCAAAAGCGCCATGCTCGGCCGCACTTTGATGCAGCCGGCAACCCCCATCACCTTCGGCCTCAAGGCCGCGCAATGGTTGCTCGCCGTTTCGCAATCACGGGCCCGTCTGCGTGCGCATGCGGGTGAAGCACTTGTCGCGCAATTGGGTGGCGCGGCGGGCACGCTCGGCTCCCTCGGACATCATGGCAGCGCCACAGCGCGGTATTTGTTCAAGCGACTGGCTGCACGCAATGCCTATGCGCCCGCACGCGCCGCCACTTGCGAGGGCACGCCTTTGCCTTGGCACACACGTCGTGGCGCGCTTGTGGCATTGGCGAGCGAACTGGCGATTGCCACCGGCATCTGCGGAAAAATCGCCCGCGATGTCGCCTTGATGATGCAGTTCGAACTGGCCGAAACTTTTGAGCCTGCGGAAGCCGGACGTGGCGGCTCGTCGGCTATGCCACACAAGCGCAACCCTGTGCGCTGCATGCTGACTGTCTCAGCCTCGCTGCGCACACCGGGCCTGATGGCCACGCTGCTGTCGGGCATGGTGCAAGAACATGAGCGCGCGCTGGGCGGCTGGCAAAGCGAATGGGGCGCGCTTCCCGAACTCGTCAAACTTTGCGCAGGCGCACTCGACAATATGGCGCAGACACTCGATGGCTTGAACGTCGATGCGAAACGCATGCGCACCAATTTCGATGCGCTGAACGGCTTGCCCATGACGGAAATGCTGGCACTGGCGCTGGCGCCGCATCTGGGCCGGACGGAAGCTTTTGCCCTCGTGGAAAAAGCCGCCCGTGACGTGGGCACATCAGGCAAGAGCCTCGCCGAGGTGGTGAAAGCCGATCCGGCGGCAAAAGCCCTGAGCGCGGCCGAGATCGACACCATTCTCGATCCGCTCAACCAGCTCGGCGCGACGCAAGAGTTTATTGAAAGTGCATTGGCGGGTTGGAAGAAATAGCGCCGTCATTGCGAGCGAAGCGAAGCAATCCAGAAGCCTCACCCGCGGCCTCTGGATGGCCGCGTCGGCCTATGGCCTCCTCGCAATGACGCTTTAGCCCTTCACCCCATAGGCCGCAAAGCGCGGGATCAGCGCTTCGATTTCTTCCTTGCGCAAAATCACCGGCTCACCCATCTGGCAGGCCAGCATATATTGCTGCGCGAGTGTCTCGAGCTCGACCGCCCGCCACATGGCGCGCTCCAGCGTATCGCCCACCGCGATCATTCCATGTGAGCCCAGCAACACACCATGCGCTTGGCCCAAACCGGCAACCGCCAGCGCTGATAAGTCCGGCGTGCCATAGGGCGCATAATCCGTGCAGATGATCTCATGCGTGTTGAAGGCTGCAATCATGTAATGGGCAGCCGGCACAGGTTTGCGCAGCATCGACAGCGCGGTTGCATAGGGCGCATGGGCATGGACAATCGCGCCGACATCCGCACGGGCCCGATAAATATCGCGATGGAACCGCCATTCGCTCGACGGCGCACAGGGACCTGAAAACCGTCCCTCCTCATCATCAATCCGCATCGCCGCCATCATGTCGGGCGTCAGCCGGTCATAGGGCGTGGCGGTCGGGGTCACGAGCATAGCGTCGCCCAAACGGACCGACAGATTGCCCGAGGTGCCCTGGTTCAGGCCGGTCCGGTTCATCTCCCGACAGGCTG
>CANGRU010000237.1 GCA_947456315.1 Beijerinckiaceae bacterium
GTTTGCGCTCAAAATAGAACCTGCAGAGAGGTCGACTTTGGGCACGACAATATGAAATTGCCCATTGGCGGCGGGCACGGGAGCTGCCGTTTTATCGGCTGTTGCTGCTTGCGGGGGCATATGATCGACGCGCAACACATGTTGCCAGATCTGGGGGGCTTCACAGCGCAGAACAAAAGACGTTCCAGCATTGCTACGTGCTGAAATATCTAGCTTTTCACAGGCTGGTACATTCATCCGGGGGTCCAGAGGCCCGATATTGGCAGCGGCCGGAGCCTGGCGGCCGGTTTTGACCAAATGCTCGGTCAAAGCTTGGCGCAAATCATCCGCACCCCAAGTTCCGGGCTCAGCCAAAGCCGGACCCAGCAAGGTCCCAAACACGAGGATGGAGAGGATGCGACGTGTCATGGATTTTGTCCTCACCGCATCAGAGTGGCGAGAGAATTAGCCGGAACGATCGGTCGCGGCTTCATGGCACGCGCAGCAGACTGGGTTGGCCCCACATCCTCGATCTTGACGATCTGCGATTCATCCTTGGAATTCTTTGTTGTAACAAGGAAATAGTCGCCTTCCTTCACACCATGCTCGAGGCCAACGGAGAGCGTCAACAGCCCACCTTGTGACTGGATAATGCCTGCGCGTAGAGGCTGGCAGGCGAGTTTTTCTTCAAGCTCGGTGGCCACTTCTCCAAAAAGTTCCGCCATGTCGATGCGACCCTTGGATATAGGCATCAAGGCGGGCTCTATGCCAAAGACGCTCCGGCGATCAGCAAATGTCATGTTGCGGCGGACCGTGCCAATACGGGCACCGGTAAAATTGTCCTTCAGCTGCAAGGCAATGGTGACAGATATGTCTGTAATATTAGCGACATAGTTGTCACGACGGTTGGTCTCAACGATGATCTCGCCGGAGGCTGAATAGCCTGCCATATGGGGACGAGAATCCGTCAGCTGGGCCATATAATCATATTGTGAGGCCTGATTTCTTTCGCCGCCACGGATCGCCGGCAGGTACCGCTGGTCTGAGACCCGAAAGGATTCCCCCTCGCCCAGAACAGCCAGACCTCGTGAAAAACCTTCCTCAACATTGCGCAGGACAGACCCGCGGATGCTGGGCGCGGCACGAACCGTGACAGCCCGCATATCAAGATCAACCCGCTTGCCCGTGCAGCTTTCACCCTCGGTCTCGCCGACCGCTTCGACGCTTACGACATAGGCGGAACCCTCACGCCCTTCGTAAACAACCGAATAGGTCTTGAACCGACCATCGACCAAGGCGCTGCTATCTTCACGTAAGACACCCTGATTGAGAAGGCTCGCGCCACGAACCCGCGTGCCCAGACGACCTGCGGCATCATAAAGCGCGTCAGCCAAGGCCGCTTTGCGGGCCTGTCCTGAATCTTTGCCGGAAATGACCGCCCGACCCTCCCCACGAACAACCTGAAGACCCGCGAAAGCAGGTGCCGTCAGCGCAACGGACAGGGCCAGAGACAGGAGAAAATGGGGCTTTTTCATCGAAAACCTCAGCGATACGTAGAACGCGGGGGACGTGAGCGCATAGCAGCCACTTCCGCCGGATCAACTTCAAGCACGGCTTCATAGACATCGACACGAATGGGCTGGATCGACACAACACGAGCCCCACGCACCAGACCCTCGACATTCATGCGCAGAACATCGTTGTAGATACGCCCCTCGCCGACCGAGCTCTGCGCGCCGACATCGGCGCCGTAAATCTTTTCAGCCAATTCACGCATGGCGGCCGCTTTTGCGGCGCGGATCGCCATGAGCTGTTTCTGTGCCGCATTGCGGCCAGGCTGGATGGACGTCGAGGAATAGCCAATCGCGCGATAAGGACCGCTCGGTGTGTTTCCCACACCAAGACCGGTTTCGATGGCCGCACAACCACCCAGCAAAAGGCAGCCTGTCAGCACGCTGAACAATTTCGTTTTCATGGAGGCAACACCCTCGAACATCATTTCTGGGGAGGTGGGAGCAACAAGCGTGCCAATGGCTTTTTGCCCCGAAACCGCTGGCACACCCCTTGCAAAACACTGTTCCGAAGGGGTTTGAGCCCCAAAAAACTGTCGGAAACCGGACGCTTCGCAAGAAAATGTCAGGAAACCGACGAGTGGAGACCAAGCGTGACCGACATCGGTTTGACATCACAAGGCGGGAGTAACGCAGCAAAGCTGTCCAAGGCAGCAGTGCTACCGGTTATTCTCATCGCGCTTATTCTGCTGATGGTTATTCCAGTCCATCCGGTCCTGCTCGATATTTTCTTCACGCTGAACATTGTGATCGGTCTGGCTATTTTGATGGCCAGCCTCAACACGCATCGTCCGCTGGAGTTCTCGTCCTTCCCCACCGTGTTGCTGTTTGCGACCATCTTGCGACTGTCGCTCAACGTCGCCTCGGCCCGTGTGGTGCTCGCCCACGGTCATCAAGGCACGGATGCCGCCGGTCAGGTGATCAAGGCCTTTGGTGAATTCATCACAGCGGGTAATTTTGCCATCGGCATTATGGTCTTCTTCATTTTGATGGTCATCAACATGATCGTCATCGTGAAGGGCACTGGCCGCGTGTCAGAAGTTTCGGCGCGCTTCACTCTCGATGCGATGCCCGGCAAGCAGATGGCAATTGATGCCGAGCTCAATGCTGGTCTGCTGACCCCCGAACAAGCCAAGTCACGCCGCGAGGAAGTCACTCGCGAATCCGATTTTTACGGCTCCATGGATGGTGCGACCAAATTCGTGAAGGGCGACGCCGTCGCTGCCGTGCTCATTCTTGCCATCAATATCATTGGCGGCCTGATCGTTGGCATGCTGTTCCATGATCTGGGTATTGGCAAAGCAGCCAAGATCTATGTCACGCTCGCCATCGGTGACGGCCTCGTCGCCCAGATCCCCTCCCTGCTTCTGTCGCTCGCTACCGCTGTCATCGTCACCCGCGATTCATCAGGTGAAAATCTGACCGACAGCATGATGGGCCAGCTGGGTGGTGACAAAGCCTGGTGGCCCGTGGCGGCCATTCTCGTCTTGTTTGGTATTGTGCCCGGCATGCCGACAACTCTGTTTATCGGCGCTGGCATGATTGCCGCCTATGTTGCTTGGAGCTCGGGACGCGCCCGCAAACAAGCGGCACTTGTCGCTCCTGATGCAAAGACAACGGATGAAGACGGTGTCGAGACAAGCGGCACGGACGAAAATCAACTATCCATCGATGATGTGTCCAATCGCGCCATGCTGATGCTCGAAGTCGGCTATGGCCTGATTCCGCTGCTGGAAGATAAGAGCAAGAGCTCGCTTGTGACCCGCATCACAGGTATTCGCAAACAAACATCACGCGACTTCGGCTTTATCATTCCATCTGTCCGCATTCGCGACAATCTCAGCCTTGAGCCCAATGGCTATCGCATCACCATCGGCGGCGTCATTGTGGCCGACGACAAAGTGCAAGCCGGCAAGCTTCTCGCAATCCAGGGCGATTCATCCAATGTTGCCCTGCCCGGCGAACAGGTCAAAGACCCGACCTTCGGTTTGGATGCCGTGTGGATTGAGCAGCATGATCGCGTGCGCGCAACGGCTTCACATTATACCGTCGTTGATCCCTCGACAGTCATTGCAACCCATTTGAACCAGCTCCTGCGCCAAAACATTAGCGACATGCTGGGTCAGGATGAAGTGCAGCAACTTCTGGATCACGTGTCCAAGGGCTCGCCTAATCTTGTGGCCGGCATTGTTCCGAAAGTGGTGACACTGGGTATTCTGACGCAAGTTTTGAA
>CANGRU010000238.1 GCA_947456315.1 Beijerinckiaceae bacterium
AAGTTGTGGCCGAGCTTCAGCTGACCGCAGGTCAGTTGGAAGAGGCGCGCACCCATCTTGATGCACAGCGCCAGCTGTCGGAGACCCAGAGCCTCGAAATCCAGGCCTTGTTCGTCAAGCTCGAAGAGATGCGCAAGGAGAGCGAGCGTCTGCTGTCGGATAATATTGCCGGCGCCCAGAATTATTCGCTTCTTGATGAGAATTTCCGCGCCACGCGCGACCAGCTGTCTGAAAAAATCGCCAATCTTCGCTCGCGTGAATTCGAGCTGGAGAATGTGAAGAATGAAAACGAGGTCCTCAATGAGGATCTTGGACGTACCACTCTGCGTCTGCGCGAAGCTGATTTCACGATCGCTGAATTGCAGGATGAGCGCCGTGGTCTCATGGATAAAATGGCGCAGCAGGCTGATGAAGTCGCTTCGCTCTCGCGCTCTGTGGATGACCTGACGCAACAAAGCATGCTGTTGAAGAAGCAGCAGCTTGAAATGTCAGCGGCAGCCGACAAAAACCGCACGCGCATGCGCTTGCTGGAAACCGATCAGGCTTCGCTGCAATCAGAAAACGAAGCGTTGCGCGGTGCTGTCGCCAATGCGGAAGCGCGCACCGACCAGACGCGCAGCTCTTACGAAATCAAGATCGAAGCGCTCAATTCGCGTATCCGCGTGTCCGATCAATTGCTCGCACAAAGCCGCGAGGAAATCCGCCGTCTTTCAGACGAGCAGGGGCGCTATTCCGAACAGGCGCGCGAACTCGAAGCAGCGCAGTCCCGCTTGGTCGAAATGTCGAGCGATGCAGCCGCAGCCCTGCGCCGTGCGGAAGACGCCGAACGCTCCTTGTCGAACGCCAATCAGCGCAACAGCGAGCTTTTCGCCAAGCTGCAAAATGCCGAAGAGCTCAATCGCCAAGCCGCCTCGCGCATCGAAAGCATGCAATCGACTATTCTGCGTTTCGAAAACGACAGCGAGGCGCGGATCAATTCTCTGCAGGCCCGCATCAACCAGCTCACCGAAGCGCTCAGCAAAGAGCAGATCGAGCGTGGCTTCGTCGAGGGCGCCTTGGATGCGGCGCGTCGCGATCGCGTTCAGTTGCAGCAGACGATTTTCGAGCTCAAGAGCAACAATAACCCGCAGGGTGAGGGCGGCCCTCAGCTCGCCGTCGACAATGCCAAATCGACCCTTGAAAAAGAGCTCGATGAAATCAAGACGGACCTAATGCGCTCGCACACGGAAGTGCCCACGCTGCGCAGCCGCAAGTCGACCAAAAAGAAGGGTGAGTAAGCCTCACCCCTCCCAGACATGATCTGGCTAATTTTTCCTTTGATAGCAATGGTTTGAAGACGGCATAAAATTTGCTGATCACGTGAGAGAACGGGATCACCTTATGCCAGTCACCATCTACAATCCGACCACCGGGCGCTATGTCACCTCCCAGTCGGTTTCGAGCAATGCGAAAAAGACCACCTCTCCTGCGGCGCTGAAAAGCAAAGTGGGTGGTCAGGCTGCGCCTCTGAAACCCACCGGTTCTTCGGTCAAGGTCCAGCTGTCGAATGTGGCCCAGTCGGTGCTGGCTGGCACAACGAAGCTCAAGGTCAGCGAGCTGGTTGCCAAATTCCAGGACCCCAAATATTCGCCCGCCGACATCTCCGGCGTGACGCTTTATGTGAACAGCAGTTTCAGCGAGCTGATGCCACCCGCGGTCTCGACGCAGGATTATAAAAACATCTTGAACCTGCTCACCGCCCAGGGTGGACGCAAATTGATGGATGTGCGCGCCAACAATGATGTGCCCGTCAAACTGGATGTTGCAACATTCACGCAATTACAAACCGATATGACCGATGCCACCCTTGCCAAAGCGGGTGCCAGCACGGTCCATGAGACATTGATCACGCCTAGCACGCAGGGTACGGCACCGATCACACTGACCGGCAATCCGGCGGATGTTGTGAAATGGTATGTGCCCGGTTCTACCGTTGGCAGCTGGACTGAAGTCACCGATCCGAGTTTGCCGTCCAGAATTGATGCAACAGGCACGCTGTCTACAACTGTGGCGGCCATGCCTGCCGCGCTGATGAATGCCACCCAGATCAAGGCTGAGGTGCACAGCTCCGCTCTGTTGGGTGTTGCGAGCAATGTTTCACTCGATCTGGCGACAGGTTCCAATGGCGTGATTGCTGATGGAGTTGATCCTGCAATTCTTGCCCGCTTCAAGCAGATGGTGGCGGCGAATAAAATCACGCGCGTCAGCTTTGATGGGCAGACCGGCCCCGTCACTTTGACGCCCGATGCAGTGAGCTCTTTGGGCGCAAAAATGGTCGCCCGTTATCCTGGAAAAATCACGATCGACGCGAGTGCGCAGAGCTTGTTGAGCCAAGCCAATTGGGAAAGCATGCGTCTGCTCAACAATTATCGTGATGTGGCCATCAATCTCAATACGGGTATACCTGCTTCCAAAACCCCTATCTCTGCGTTGTCGCAAGCAACGTCACATCTCAGTTATGCACAATTCATTGGCGGCTATAATTTGCTGGGGTCGATCTCTGTCGCCAATGCATCTGCCGCTTTGGAGCCGACGACCTATGATGCGACAGCCAAGACACAAAAAGCGCTTGTGTCCGGCTTGTTGAGCAATGGTGACTCGATGCAAATCAGTCTGGCGACATCAGGTGGCGCGCGCGTGCCACTTTCCGTTGGTCCGCTGGCACTGCCGAAAGGCGCGAGCGCCGAGCAGCAAGCCAGTGCTTTGGTGAGTTCCCTCAACACGGCTTTGGCCAATAATTCCAGTTTTGCGGGCGTGAGTGTGGCGCGCACGGGCAATGAGCTGACCTTCACCTGGTCGGGTGCTGCGCCCACACAAACACCGCCATTTGCTTTTGTCAGCGCTACACGCGCTTCTGACACCGCGCCCACCTTTGGTGTCGAGTTGACCGATGTGCCGCCCAGCGCCGCACAGAGCCTCACTACTTATCCGCAGATCTATGACCTCAATGTCAAAGGCTCGGCAGATCAATTGTTCATGAACAGTGACAAGCTGAACGGCCTGATCAGCAATGGTTATGTGAAAACAATCCAGCTGACTGATACCGGCAATGTGCGGATCGGGGCAGGGCAGGCCTTGCGTTCGATTCCGATGCTCCAGAAAATCGGTGGCGGCAAGATCGTCATTTCCGACTATCCCACATCACCGTCCTCATATGCCAATTTCACCAATGCCGCGGCCGACAGTCTGGCTGGTGGCATCCGCATTGTCGCCAGCCCCTCGCAGATACTGGATTCTCTGTCGGGCCTCACAGCGCTGGCACGCATGGGCAAAATTTCGACACTGACTGTCACCGGCAGCAATGGTCGCCAGACCGTGATCGACAATCTCGACAGTTCCAAGCTCTCAGAGCTGGTAGGAACACTGCGCCAAGGCGGATAAGAGCCTTAACCTTGATGCCGTTTTGGTCTATCAGCAGGACGATTGAGACGCTGGCTGGCAGACGGATGGTGCGACATGGGCATGATGGCGACGAAGCTTCTGGTGCTTGAAGGTGACGGCATTGGTCCGGAAATCACATCTGCCACGCGCGATGTTCTGAACGCCACGGATGATCTGTTCAAACTCGGCCTGTCGTTTTCTCACGCCGACATCGGCTTTGCGGCTTTGAAAGCCAGCGGCACAACATTTCCGTCGAGCGTGTTGGAGCAGGCCAAAGCCGTGCATGGCATTGTGTTGGGCCCCGTCTCGCACAATGACTATCC
>CANGRU010000239.1 GCA_947456315.1 Beijerinckiaceae bacterium
CCTCAACATTCCGCTTGTGTCCTCTGCCATGGACACGGTGACCGAGGCGCGTCTGGCCATTGCCATGGCGCAGGCGGGTGGCATCGGCGTCATTCACCGCAATCTGGAGCCTGATGAACAGGCGGAAGAAGTGCGCAAGGTGAAGCGTTTTGAAAGCGGCATGGTGGTCGATCCGATCACCATTTTCCCGGACGAGACTTTGGGCGATGCTTTGGCGCTGATGCGTCATCACGGCATTTCCGGCATTCCGGTTGTGGAGCGCGCTGGTGATGGCAAGCCCGGCAAGCTGATCGGCATTCTCACCAATCGCGATGTGCGCTTTGCGGACAATCAATTGCAGCCTGTCTCCGAGCTGATGACCAAAAAAGTCATCACCGTGGCCGAGGGCGTCAACAAGGATGAAGCGCGTCGTCTGCTCCATTCGCATCGCATCGAAAAATTGATCGTTGTCGATGATGCCGGACGCTGTGTGGGTCTCATCACCGTCAAAGATATCGAAAAAGCCACGCAGCATCCCCATGCTTGCAAAGATCCGCAGGGTCGTTTGCGCGTGTCGGCCGCTTCAACTGTCGGTGACAAGGGCTATGAGCGCGCGATCCGTCTCATAGATGCGGGTGTTGATTGCTTGGTCATCGACACGGCGCATGGCCATTCGCAATATGTGCTCGATCAGGTTGCACGCATCAAGCGCGAATTCGGCAATGTGTCGATTGTCGCGGGCAATATCGCCACCGCCGATGGTGCCAAGGCGTTGATCGATGCGGGTGCGGATGGCATCAAGGTCGGCATCGGTCCGGGCTCGATCTGCACGACGCGTATTGTGGCGGGCGTGGGCGTGCCACAGCTGACCGCCATTCTGGAAGCCGCGTCTGTGGCGCGCAATGCAGGCGTGCCGGTCATTGCTGACGGCGGCATCAAATATTCGGGCGATCTTGCCAAAGCCGTGGCGGCTGGTGCGGACAGTGTCATGATCGGCTCGTTGCTGGCTGGCACCGATGAAAGCCCCGGCGAAGTCTTCCTGTTCCAGGGTCGTTCGTTCAAAGCCTATCGTGGCATGGGGTCTGTCGGCGCCATGTCGCGCGGCTCGGCGGATCGTTACTTCCAGCAAGACATCAAAGACTCGCTGAAGCTCGTGCCTGAAGGCATTGAAGGTCAGGTGCCGTATAAGGGTCCGGTGGGCGCTGTCTTGCATCAGCTGGCGGGCGGCTTGCGCGCGGCCATGGGCTATGTCGGCGGCGCAACCATTCCCGATTATCAGAAGCGCGCCGAATTCGTGCGCATCTCGTCGGCGGGTCTGCGCGAAAGCCATGTGCATGATGTGTCGATTGTGCGCGAAAGCCCGAATTACCCGACTGGGCTTTGATCGATTTCGCAAGGAGTGTCACATGGATCTTCGCGTGGTGATCGCGCCGCTCGTAGCGCAAGTTTTTTTGACAATCGCTATTGCGTTTGTGATGGCGTCTCGCCGTTATCGCGCGGTCAAGGCCAAGGAGGTCAAAGTGATTGACGCGGCGGCCAGCAATATTGTCTGGCCAGCCTTGGCAGCACAGGCGCAGCGTTCTTTCGCCAATCAATTCGAAACGCCGGTGCTTTTTTATGTGCTGGTGACCATGGTTGTTCTGACCAAAACCTATGACACGCTGTTTGTGGTCATGGCCTGGGCTTGGTTTGCAAGCCGCTTTGCCCATGCTTTCGTTCACTGCACCAGCAATGCCTTGAGCTTGCGCTTCCCGACATTCCTGATCGGCGTCTTTTTGCTCGTCGCGATGTGGGTCATTTTCGCCGTCAAGCTGTTCGCTTAAACGCACGTCATTGCGAGGAGCCGTAGGCGACGCGGCAATCCAGAGCCACAGGTGAGGCTCGGGATTGCTTCGCTTCGCTCGCAATGACGGATCAATACTTCCGGCCGCTCTCCAACTGTGTCTTGGCATCGGCCTGCTTCTTTGGCGGCGGGTCGGGATAGGCCACGGGGGCAGGGGGTGTGGTCGCGCAGGCGGCCAGCGAGAGGGCGAGGAAAGTCGCGGCCAGTGCCGCACCAATGGTCTTCATGTCAGAATCGTCCTTGTCTTGCGCGCCCCGATGTGAAACGAGCAGGGGGAAGATGCCGCTGCACGGTGTCGCAAATATGGCTAAATTTTCATGACCCCTTCTGCCCGCCTCAGTGCCGCTATCGAAATCCTCGGAGATCTGACCGAGCGCCGCCGGCCTGCAGCCGATGCCATCAAGGAATGGGGTCTGGCCCACCGTTTTGCGGGCTCCAAAGATCGCGCCTCGATTGCCAGTCATGTCTATGATGCATTGCGCGTCAAATCCTCTGCCAGCTGGATCATGGGCGCAGACACACCGCGTGCGATCCTGCTCGGCTCGCTTGTCCTGATGCGCGGGCTTGATGCGGATGGCGTTGCGGCCCTGTGCACAGGCGACACCCATGCGCCGGCACCGCTCACCGATGATGAGCGCACGCGCCTTGCCAATCCCTCGCTCGAGGATGCGCCCGATCATGTGAAGGGCGACTATCCCGAATGGCTCGCGGAAGCCTTTGCAGATGTCTTTGGCGCCGATGCAGTGGCTGAGGGTCGTGCGCTGACCGAGCGCGCTCCCATTGATGTGCGCGCCAATCGCCTGAAAGGCGATCGCGAAAAATCCATGAAGGCGCTGGCGCATCTCAATCCGGAAGAAACACCGCTGTCACCTGTCGGCATCCGCTTGCTTGTGGGTGCGGATGGTCGTGGCCCCTCGCTCAGCGCCGAGCCGTCCTATGTGCGCGGCCTTGTCGAGATTCAGGATGAAGGCTCGCAATTGGCTGCTTTGATTGCAGCCGCAAAACCGGGCCAGCAAGTGCTCGACTTTTGCGCTGGCGGTGGTGGCAAGACGCTGGCACTCGCCGCTGAAATGGACAACAAGGGCCAGATCTACGCGACCGACAATGATGGTCGTCGTCTCATGCCGATCTACCCGCGCCTTGAGCGGGCGAACGCACGCAATGTGCAGGTGCGCGCGCCCAAGGGCACCAAAGATGTGCTCACAGATATTGTGGGGCGTTGCGATCTGGTGCTGATCGATGCGCCTTGCACAGGCACGGGCACATGGCGGCGCAATCCGGACGCCAAATGGCGCACGCGTCCCGGCGCGCTCGAACAGCGCATCAAAGAGCAGGATGAAGTGCTGGGCTCTGCCGCCCAATATGTGAAGGCCGGCGGCGTGCTGGTCTATGTCACCTGTTCGTTGCTGAAGGCCGAGAACGAAGACCGCATTGCGGCCTTCCTCGAAGCCCATGGCGACTTCCTGCCGCTCGATGCTGCCCATATGGCGCGCCGTGCGGGGCTGCCCGATCTCGCCCGCTTTGCCTCCACCCACGGGGCAGGCCTGCGCCTGTCACCGCGTGTGAGCGGCACGGATGGCTTCTATATTGCGGCCCTTCTGAGGAACTGAGCCTCGTCATTGCGAGCGCCAGCGAAGCAATCCAGGGTTTCAGCTGAGGCCTTCTGGATTGCCGCGTCGGGCTAAAGCCCTCCTCGCCATGACGGCGAGGCCGCAAGCGCAGTGGATGACCGGCCCTGCGGCCACCCTCCGGGTTGCACACCCCCCGCCCATGGCCTAATCCGGGCCTTTGGACGCTCAGGGATCTTGCAATGACCGCCACAGCCACCGACACCCATAAGGACCTCATCAGCCACCACGACAAGGTGCTGATCGTCGACTTTGGCTCGCAGGTCACCCAGCTGATTGCGCGACGCGTC
>CANGRU010000240.1 GCA_947456315.1 Beijerinckiaceae bacterium
CAAGCTTCACCAGCATCGAATCCATGCGATCCGAGCCGAAGATGCGCATCAGATCGTCTTGCAGCGACAGGAAGAATTTTGAACGACCCGGGTCGCCTTGGCGACCGCCACGACCGCGCAGCTGGTTGTCGATGCGGCGGCTCTCATGGCGTTCTGTGCCGATGATGTAGAGACCGCCTGCCGCCAACGCCATCTCGCGGAAGGTGGCGATTTCAGCGCGGATCTCGGCCTCTTTGGCCACGCGTGCATCGCCTTCAAGGCCGTTGCATTCCTGCGCGACACGCATTTCGACATTGCCGCCAAGCTGGATGTCTGTACCGCGGCCCGCCATATTGGTGGCAACTGTAATGGCGCCGGGCACGCCGGCTTCCGCCACAATATAGGCTTCCTGTTCATGGAAGCGGGCATTGAGCACGGCAAAGAGCTTCGATGGTTTGCCCGAGCGTGCGCCGACATAGAGCTTTTGCAGAGCAGCGGGTTGCGAGAAGTCGATCTGCTTGTAGCCTTGCGAGATCAGGAAGTCTGCGAGCTGCTCGGATTTTTCAATCGAGGTTGTGCCCACCAGCATCGGCTGCATCTTCTGGCTGGCCGCTTCGATCTCGCGCACAATGGCCTTCAGCTTTTCAGCGCCTGTGCGATAGACTTCATCATCTTCATCGAGACGCTGCACCGGACGGTTGGTCGGGATTTCAACGACATCGAGATTGTAGATTTCAGCAAATTCGTCAGCCTCGGTCGATGCCGTTCCGGTCATGCCGGCGAGCTTCTTGTAGAGGCGGAAATAATTCTGGAAGGTGATGGACGCGAGCGTCACATTCTCCGGCTGGACCTGCACGGATTCCTTGGCTTCGAGGGCCTGATGCAGGCCTTCCGAATAGCGCCGCCCCGGCATCATGCGGCCCGTGAATTCGTCGATGATCACGACTTCATTGTTGCGGACGATATAATCTTTGTCGCGCTGGAAGAGCGTGTGCGCTTTCAGGCCTTGCTGCACATGGTGCACAATGGTCACATTGGCGGCTTCATAGAGCGAGCCTTCCTGCAGCAGGCCGGCTGCGCGCAGCAATTCTTCGATATGTTCATTGCCCGCTTCCGTCAGATTGACCGTGCGCTGCTTTTCATCGAGCTCGTAATCTTCTGCAACAAGGCTCGGGATCAGTTTGTCGATGGAATTGTAAAGTTCCGACTTGTCATCTGACGGGCCGGAGATGATGAGCGGCGTGCGCGCTTCATCAACGAGGATCGAATCCACTTCGTCGACAATGGCAAAAGCATGCCCGCGCTGGACCATTTGTCCGAGCTCGTATTTCATATTGTCGCGCAGATAGTCGAAACCGAATTCGTTATTGGTGCCGTAGGTGATGTCGCAGGCATAGGCCTCGCGGCGCTGCTCATCATCAAGGCCGTGCACAATGATGCCGACGGTGAGACCCAGAAACTTGTAAACGCGGCCCATCCATTCGGCGTCGCGGCGCGCCAGATAATCATTCACGGTGACAACATGCACGCCATTGCCGGCGAGCGCGTTGAGATAGGTGGCGAGTGTGGCGACCAGCGTCTTGCCTTCACCCGTGCGCATTTCTGCGATGGCGCCTTCATGCAGCACCATGCCGCCCAGCATCTGCACATCGAAGTGACGCTGGCCGAGCACACGGCGCGCGGCTTCGCGCACTGTGGCGAAAGCGGGAACAAGAAGATCGTCAAGTGTCTTGCCATTGGCGAGGTCGGCGCGGAACGCATCCGTGCGGGCGCGCAATTCCTCATCCGAGAGTTTCTGGACCTCGGCTTCAAGGGCCGCAATGGCCAGAACCTTCGGTGCGTAGGTCTTGAGCCGGCGGTCGTTGGCCGAGCCGAAAATCTTCTTCGCAAGTGCACCGAACATTCATGGACCTTTCTGCGCGGGCGCGGGGAGCTTTCCCGTGCCGCTTTCCCGTCCCCTCGACCCTGATGGGCAAGGACAAGCCAAACCGCCTGATTTTCCGGGCCAACAAGGCCGGCTTCCATCAGGCGAAAAAGCGGGAAATGACTGGCCGCAGAGATAAGATCGACCCCCCGCCTTGTCAATGTAACGACCCCTGTGCGGGGCCATTGTGTCGCGGTGGGGCAAGGCGGCTTTGGCCTTGCCTCGCCCCTCTGTTTCGACCAATTTACCGCCCGACTCGCGGGATGGCCCGCTGACGGAGATACCCCCGATGAGTTTGACCCCGCGCGGTGCCTTTGGCGCAGCCCTGTTTTCTGGCCTGTTGGCCACCCTCCTGCTGGCGGCCCCCTTGGCTCAGGCCAAAGTGCTGGCCAAGGTCAATGGCGTCGAAATTACAGATGATGATGTGAAGATCGCCATGGAGGATATGGGGGGCTCGCTGGTGCAGGTGCCACCTCTCGAGCAAGAGAGCTATGTCCTTGAATACCTTATTGATTTGAAGATTGCAGCGCGTCAGGCAGAGGCTGATAAAATGGGCGAGGGGGCGGATTTTGCCCGCCGCATGTCCTATCAGCGCGACAAGGCCCTGATGGATGCTTTTTTCGGCAAAATCGCCCAGGCGGCCTCCACCGATGCCGAATTGAAGAAGGCCTATGATGAAGTGGCCGGCCAGCAAAAGGCCGATACGGAAGCCCATGCCCGCCATATTCTTCTGGCCAGCGAAGATGAGGCCAAGGCCGTCCTGAAGCGCCTCAAGGCGGGCGAGGATTTTGCCAAGCTCGCCGATGAGGTTTCCAAGGACCCCGGCTCCAAGGGGGGTGATCTGGGCTGGTTCACGGCAGACCACATGGTTCCGGAATTCTCGGAGGCCGCCTTCAAACTGGCCAAGGGCCAGCTTTCGGAGCCGGTGAAGAGCCAGTTCGGCTGGCACGTCATCAAGCTCGAGGACAAGCGCGCCAAGGCTTTCCCGGCCTTTGATGCGGTCAAGGATCAGGTCCGCGCCTATGTCGTGCAGAAGGCCCAGTCTGACCGTGTGCTGAAATTGCGTGATGGCGCCAGAATCGAAAAGATGGACGCGCCCGCCGCTCCGGCCAAATAAGCGGTCACAACAAAACAGTCTAAAAACCTCGCTGGCCCCGTCAGCGAGGTTTTTTTGTCATGAAGCTTTGCTTAGGGTGCGCACCAACTTTGTTTTTCAGGACTTGGAAGCAGGACCACCATGGCCAAAGCCGCACCGATGTCGCCACTCGCACCGAAATCCTATGCGCCATGCCCGCCGATTGAAGGCGTGCGTTTTGCGACCGCCGAAGCGGGCATTCGCTACAAGGGCCGCACCGATGTCATGCTCGCGCTGCTCGACAAGGGTACGCAAGTGGCGGGCGTCTTCACCAAATCCAAATGCCCGTCCGCACCCGTTGATTGGTGCCGTGCGAAACTGAAAGGCGGCAAGGCGCGTGCGCTGGTTGTCAATTCCGGCAATGCCAATGCCTTTACCGGCAAGAATGGTGTGGCTTCCACCAAACTCACCGCACAGCTGGCCTCCAAGGCGACAGGTGCAACAGCCAATGAGATTTTTCTCGCCTCGACGGGTGTGATCGGCGAGCCGCTGGATGCCACCAAATTTGAAGGCGCGCTCGACAAGCTCGTGAAAAAGGCTGCGCCAGAGGGCATTCTGGATGCGGCGCGCGCCATTATGACCACCGACACCTTTCCCAAAGTCGCCACGGCCACTTGCGAGATTGGTGGCGTGTCGGTGACGATCAACGGCATGGCCAAGGGTGCGGGCATGATCGCGCCTGATATGGCGA
>CANGRU010000241.1 GCA_947456315.1 Beijerinckiaceae bacterium
CAGGCGCATCTGGCGGGTGGTGCGATGAAAAAGACGGCAGCCCAGATGCTGCTCAAGCATCTTGATCCGGTGGCTGACCACCGCCGCCGAGAGGCCCAAACTGCGCCCGGCACTGGAAAAAGACCCCAGAGCGACGCAGCGGGTAAAGACATGGATATTGTCGAGGGTCGCCATGGGCAGGGCCTGAAAGATTTACAAATTAGATTTGAAAATCATTAAATCCTGGCGGTTGTTTTGTAAAATCCTAAGGTCTCATATGATGGTGTTTCAGCCCGGAGCGACTCTCGGGCACGATTTGGGGGGCTTTGCATGGATCCGATTTTGGCAGAATGGGGTGGCCTGCTCTTACGCTGGGTCCATATTATCACCGGCATCGCCTGGATCGGCTCGTCCTTCTATTTCATGCATATTGATGCGGCCATGCGCGCCACACCCGATATTCCCACCGGCAAAGGTGGCGAGGCTTGGGAAGTGCACGGTGGCGGCTTCTATCATGTGCGCAAATATCTCGTTGCGCCCGAAAAGCTTCCGCAAGAACTCATCTGGCATAAATGGGAATCCTATTCGACTTGGGTGTCCGGATTCTTCCTGCTCTGCTGGGTCTATTATCTGGGCTCAGATCTCTACCTCATTGATCCGGCCATTCGCCCGCTCAGCGCGCTGCAAGCTGCCGGCATCGGCATTGGAGGTCTCGTGCTGGGTTGGGTTGTTTATAATTTTCTGGTCAGCTCGAAACTCGCCGAAAAGCCTGTGCTGCTCGCCACCATCGGCTTCGCCTTCATCATGGCCATGGCCTATTTCTTCCAGACGATGTTTTCCGGTCGCGGCGCGCTGATCCACACAGGCGCACTCATGGCCACCATCATGACAGGCAATGTCGCGATGAACATCATCCCCAACCAGCGCAAAGTGATTGCCGATCTGGTCGCGGGACGCGAGCCTGATCCATCGCTGGGCAAGCAAGCCAAAATGCGCTCGACGCATAACAATTATCTCACACTGCCCGTGCTGTTTTTGATGATCTCGGGGCATTATCCCCTCACCTTCACCTCGCCTTATGCATGGGTGATGGTGGGCCTTGTGCTGATTGCAGGCGCGCTGGTGCGCTATTTCTACAACCAGCGTCATGCAGGCATCGGCAACAAATGGTGGACATGGCTTGTCGCCGCTCTTGCCTTGTTGGCCGCTGTTTTCGTCAGCATGCTGTCCAATCCGGTGGGCCGCGCGCGCTTGGGGTTGGCTGCCATTGAAACACCCGCGCCTGTTGCCAGCATTCATGTGCCGGGGGATGTGAACGAGGTCATCACCTCGCGCTGCTCCATGTGCCATGCATCCGAGCCTGTCTGGGCGAGCCTTGCCTCACCACCCAAAGGCATTTTGCTTGATAGCCCCGACCAGATTGCACGCAATCGCCATCTGATCATGGAACAAGCGGTGATGACCAATGCCATGCCACCCAACAATATCACCGAGATCACAGCGCAAGAGCGTCAGATCCTGGCTGAATGGCTGGGTATCCGGCTGGCGCGCCGCTGAGAATGTCGCCGAGAATGTCAAAGACACAGATCCGCATCGAGACACTCACCAAAGCGGCCTTTGCGCCCTATGGTGAGGTTGTCGAAGCAGAGGGCGCCAAAGAGATCCCGATCAATCAGGGCTATGCGGTGCGCCGCAACGGGCTTGGCACGATTGATATTGCAACCAACAGTGGTGATGTGAACATCAGTCTGTTTGTGGCTCAACCCCGCCCCCTCCCGATCAAAGTCGAAGTGATGGAGCGCCATCCCGATGGCAGCCAGCTCTTCTATCCGCTGCAAGATCGCCCTTGGCTGGTGGTCGTCTGCACCGATCCGCACAAAGCCGACAGCTATCGCGCTTTTCTCGCGACCGGTCAGCAAGGCGTGAATTACGCCCGCAATATCTGGCACCATCCGCTGCTCGTGCTGGATGCCGACAGCCGCTTTTTCATTGTCGACCGCAAAGGCCCGGGCGCCAATCTCGAAGAGATTTTTCTCAGCGCAGACCAAGCCCTGCATCTTGCCGACCTTCCGACGGGAGCTGCCCCATGACCAATCGCTATTTCACCATTCCAGGCGGCCATCCTCCGCAGACCGATTTGCTCACAGGTCGCGCCGTGTTCACCGAAGCCTATGCCGTCATCCCCAAAGGGGTGATGAAAGATATTGTGACGAGCTGCTTTCCCTTTTGGGAAAAAACGCGCGGCTGGATTTTGGCGCGTCCCCTGTCAGGCTTTGCCGAAACCTTCTCGCAATATGTGATGGAAGTGGAAGCGGGTGGTGGCAGCGACAGACCGGAGACCGATCCACGCGCACAAGCAGCCCTCTTTGTTGTCGACGGCGAGATCGTCGTAACGATGGAAGGACAAGCCCGCTATCTGACCTCAGGCGGCTTTGCTTATATTCCCGCCGGCATGGCTTGGACGCTCAGAAATTTCGGCAAGTCACCTGCGCGCTTTCACTGGATTCGCAAAGCCTATGATGCGGTCGAGGGTCTGGGCACGCCCGAACCTGTGATCGCCAATGAAAATGACATCAAGCCCAATGTGATGCCCGGCACAGACGGGCGTTGGGCCACCACGCGCTTTCTTGATCCCGCCGACATGCGCTTCGACTTCCATGTCAACATTGTCACCTTCCAGCCCGGTGCTGTGATCCCCTTTGCTGAAACGCATATTATGGAGCATGGGCTCTATGTGCTCGAAGGCAAAGCGGTCTATCGCCTCAATCAGGATTGGGTCGAAGTGGAAGCTGGCGATTTCATGTGGTTGCGCGCTTTTTGTCCGCAAGCTTGCTATGCGGGCGGACCGGGGCGCTTCCGCTATCTGCTCTACAAGGATGTCAATCGTCATCCGTCCCTGACACGCTTCTGAGGCGTCAGAAGAACCACTGGCGGAGCGGATTGGCCGGATCGAGCAGAAGTTTCGCTGTCAGCGCAAAAGACATGATGACCAAGAGCGGGCGCACACCGCGCCCGTGATAGCGCATGGCCAAGCGCGCGCCGATTTGATTACCCGCAATATTGGCAACCGACATGACGGCGCCGATCACCCACAAAACATGTCCACCAATCACCATGGCGATCACGCTCGCCACATTGGTCGAAAAATTCAAAAGCTTCGTATTGCCGATGGCGCGCACGAGCCCAAGCCCGCCCAGCACAACCAGCATGGTGGTGAAAAACGACCCCGTGCCGGGACCAAAAAAGCCATCATAAAAACCGATCACGCTGGCGACGATGGTCAGACCGATCTGACCGACTTTCGCCTTGCGATCGGCATCCTGCATTTTGGGCGCGAACAGAAAATACAAGCCGATCAGAATGAGCAGAATGGGCACGAGGGCGGCAAGAAACGACGAGTCGACCACCTGCAGCAAAACCGTGCCCGCACCTGAGCCAATGAAAGAGCCAAGAGCCGGCATGGCAAAAGCGCGCACATCGACATGGCCTTTGCGCCAAAAGGCAAAGAAAGCGCCACCCGTCCCGAAAGCGCTTTGCAGCTTGTTGGTGGCCAAGGCCTGAACGGGGGGAATGCCGGCCGCCAGCAAAGCCGGAACGGTCAGCAGACCACCGCCGCCTGCAATCGAATCGATCAACCCCGCCATAAAAGCGGTGGCAGCCAGAAAGCTCATGGTTTCGAGAGTGATTTGCATGGGAGCCGAGCCATATCCCTTTGCTCGGCCCCTTTCAATGGCAAGGCC
>CANGRU010000242.1 GCA_947456315.1 Beijerinckiaceae bacterium
CCCGCTCTTCCTCATCGACGCTCTGCCGATCCCCGGCGGCGCCTATCAGGAACATGGCCCCGATTACATCGTGGCTTTGCTGAACGGTTATTCCAAGGCGGATGATCCGAACTGGAACGACTATATGCCCGGCAACAAGATCGCCATGGCAGCCCCGCTCGCTGACGGCGCTGTGGAGTACACAGACGGTTCGCCCAAGACGCTGCTGCAATATTCGCGCGACGTCGCCGCGTTCATGATGTGGGCCGCCGAGCCGAAGCTCGAAGAACGCAAGAAGACCGGCTTCCGCGCCATGGCCTTCCTGCTCGTCTTCGCCGGCCTGCTCTACTACACAAAGAAGAAGGTCTGGGCCGACGTCGCCCACTGAAGTTTCTTCTCGCAAGCAACAAAAGGCCCCGGTTTTCCGGGGCCTTTTTTTATTGCCGTATCCGCGCCGTCATTGCGAGCGAAGCGAAGCAATCCAGAAGCACCACGTGAGGCCCCCTGGATTGCTTCGCTTCGCTCGCAATGACGCAAACACGGCACAAAAAAAGACCCCGTCTTTCGACAGGGCCTTTGTTATGTCTATGAGGCAGTGCTTACACCAAGCTGCCTGTGAAGCGCTGGATGCGGGTGCAGGCATCTTCGAGTGTCTTCATCGACGCTGCATAGGAAATGCGGAAGTTCGGACCCAGACCGAAAGCCGAACCGTGCACAACCGCAACACCTTCAGCCATCAGCAACTCGGTGATGAAATCTTCATCCGTGTTGATGACTTTGCCTTCCTTCGTCTTCTTGCCGATGGCCTGCTGGCAGGACGGATAGACATAGAAGGCGCCTTCCGGCGTCGGGCAGGTCAGGAGATTGGCCTGATTGAGCATGGAGACCACAAGATCACGACGCTCCTGGAAGGCTTTCTTGAACACCGGCAGATGCGCCTGTGATCCGTCGAGCGCTTCCACAGCCGCCCACTGGGCGATGGAGCAGGTGCCGGAGGTCTGCTGGCCCTGCAACAGATCCATGGCCTTGATCAGCTGATCGGGACCCGCGGCATAGCCGACGCGCCAGCCGGTCATGGCATAGGCTTTGGACACGCCATTCATGGTCAGCGTGCGATCCATGAGATCGGGGCAGACCTGTGCGACAGTCGTATATTCGAAATCGCCGTAGCAAAGATGCTCGTACATGTCGTCGGTGAGCACCCAGACATGCGGATGGCGCTTCAGCACTTCGCCCACGGCCTGCAATTCAGCGCGGGTATAGGCAGCGCCCGTCGGGTTCGACGGTGAATTGAGGATCAGCCAGTTGGTGCGCGGCGTGATCGCCTTTTCCAGCGCCTCGGGCTGCAGATTGAAATTATGTTCCATCGTGCAAGGCACGAAGACCGGATTGCCGCCACACAGCAGCACCATGTCGGGATAGGACACCCAGTAAGGCGCCGGAATCACAACTTCATCGCCGGGGTTCATGGTCGCCATGAAAGCGTTGAAGAGAACGTGCTTGCCGCCTGTGCCGACGATGGTCTGCGTCCACTTATAGTCGAGACCGTTCTCGCGCTTGAACTTGCGGGCAATGGCCTCGCGCAGCGGCTGGATGCCGAGCACCGGCGTGTACTTGGTTTCGCCGCGCTGGATGGCGGCAATGCCGGCCTGCTTGATATTGTCCGGTGTATCGAAATCCGGCTCACCCACCGAGAGGGAGATAATGTCGCGGCCTGCATTCTTGAGGTCACGCGCTTTCTGCGTCGCCGCGATGGTCGCGGAAGGCTTTACGCGGGAAAGGGCGTCGGCAAGGAAGGCCATGATGGTGCTCCGGGAAGAATCTGTAGGGGAGGAACGGCGGAAACTAGTGCCATGCGGCAGATGGGGCAAGTGACTTGTGTCCGTCATTGCGAGCGAAGCGAAGCAATCCAGAAAGCCGCACGCATAGGCTCTGGATTGCCGCGTCGGCCTACGGCCTCCTCGCAAGGACGGGAAGATTACGCGCGACACTGGCATCCGGATGATTCTCGCCCCATATTGCCCCTATGCCCAAAAGCCCTGCCAAGCCGCCCAAAAAACCCGCCAGCCGCACGCCTGCCAGCAAGGCCGCCAAGCCCAATGTGCAGCCGCTGGGCGACCATCTGGCTGCCCTGCTCAATCCGGCACTGGTCAAGGGCTTCGGCGAGGCCCCGCAGGCGAGCTTTGATTCGGGACCTGTGACGGGGATCGACCCGAAACTGGCCGAAAGCTTCGGTCTCGACCCGACCGGCGATCTCGACTTCACCGAGGCGCGCCCCAAGCGCCGGCGCCCTGCCCGCGCGACCATGGAGGTCTCCGGCTCCACCGCCACCGCGGAATCGCTCAAAAGCCTGCTCGAAGCAGGCGACCCCAATCTGCGTGACGAGCAGGCCTGGGTGCCCCACCGCCCCGCGCGGCCGGAAAAATCCGAAGGCGGCATCAAGTTCAAAATCGTCAGCGAATATGAACCCAAGGGCGACCAGCCCGCAGCCATCGCTGAATTGGTCAAAGGCATTGATGCACATGAGCGCGATCAGGTGCTGCTCGGTGTCACCGGCTCGGGCAAGACTTTCACCATGGCGCAGGTGATTGCGCGCACCAATCGCCCGGCTTTGATTCTGGCACCCAACAAAACACTCGCCGCGCAGCTCTATGGCGAATTCAAAAGCTTCTTCCCCGACAATGCGGTGGAATATTTCGTCTCTTACTACGATTATTATCAGCCGGAAGCTTACGTCCCGCGCACCGATACATTCATCGAGAAAGAATCCTCGATCAATGAACAGATCGACCGGATGCGCCATGCGGCCACGCGCGCTTTGATCGAACGCGATGATGTCATCATCGTCGCCTCTGTCTCCTGCATTTACGGTATCGGCTCGGTCGAAACCTATACGGCCATGACCTTCTCGCTGAAGCTCGGCGAGCGCATCGACCAGCGCCAGTTGATCAATGACCTGGTCGCGCTGCAATACAAGCGCACACCCGATTTCTCACGCGGCACGTTCCGTGTGCGCGGCGACACGATCGAAGTCTTTCCGGCCCATTATGAAGATCGCGCCTGGCGCATCGGCTTTTTCGGCGATGAAGTCGAAAATATTGCCGAATTCGACCCGCTGACCGGCAAAAAGACGCAAGATCTCGAGTTCATCAAACTCTATGCCAATTCGCATTATGTGACGCCGCGCCCAACGCTGCTGCAAGCCATCTCCGGCATCCGCAACGAGATGAAACAGCGTCTCGAAGAACTTTATGCACAAGGCCGCCTGCTCGAAGCGCAGCGCCTTGAACAGCGCACTATGTTCGATCTCGAAATGCTGGAAGCTACAGGCTCGTGTGCCGGCATTGAAAACTATTCGCGCTATCTCACGGGTCGCAAGCCCGGTGAGCCGCCGCCAACCTTGTTCGAATATCTGCCCGACAATGCGCTCGTCTTTACGGACGAAAGCCATGTCACCGTGCCGCAAATCGGCGGCATGTATCGCGGCGACTTCCGCCGTAAAGCCACGCTCGCCGAATATGGCTTCCGCTTGCCGTCATGCCTCGACAATCGCCCGCTGCGCTTTGAAGAATGGGAAGCGATGCGCCCGCAGACTGTCCATGTGTCGGCGACACCTGGCACATGGGAAATGGAACAGACGGGCGGCGTTTTTGTCGAACAGGTCATTCGCCCGACAGGCCTGATTGATCCACCCGTCGAAGTGCGCCCTGCCCG
>CANGRU010000243.1 GCA_947456315.1 Beijerinckiaceae bacterium
GCCAAGGCAGCCGTCAGAGCCAGAATCAGGGCCAAAGCCAGAAAGGTGATAAACTCGCGCAAAGGGGGGCTTTCCGTCGCAAAATCTGGGTCCAGTATAGCGCATATTTGCAGCTGTCGTGGACGAAAGCGGCGCTCCCCTTCAAAGCTTGCGGGCGGTGCGCTAAATCATAAGCCATGAGCCAGAGCCCAGATCAGATTCGTCGCGCCGCCCGACTCGCTGAAGCCAGCGCCGAACATGCGCGTCTGGCCGCTGACATCGCCGAACATGACATCCGCTACCACCAGCAGGATGCGCCCACCATTACCGATGCCGAATATGACGCGATGCGCCGGCGCATGGAATCGCTCGAAGCGCGCTTTCCTGAATTGGTCGACCTCTTCGCCAGACCGCGCGTGGGTGCAGCGCCATCCGAAAAATTCGCCAAGGTCAAACATGTCGTGCCCATGCTGTCGCTGGGCAATGTCTTCCAGCCCGAAGAGGCCGAAGAGTTCGTCGCGCGCGTGCGCAAATTCTTGGGGCTCACTGAAGGCGCACCACTGGCCATCACCGCTGAGCCGAAAATCGACGGCCTGTCCTGCTCTTTGCGCTATGTGAAGGGCGAGCTTGTGCAAGCCGCCACACGCGGCGACGGGTTTGAAGGTGAAGACGTCACCGCCAATGCGCGCACGATCAAAGAAATCCCGCACAGACTGCACGGCCCCGTGCCTGATGTGTGTGAAGTGCGCGGCGAAATCTATATGACCAAGGGTGACTTTGCCGCACTCAACGAGCGGCAGTTGCAGCAAGGCAAGCCTGCTTTTGCCAATCCACGCAATTCCGCCGCAGGTAGCCTGCGCCAGCTCGACCCCAGCGTGACCGCACAACGCCCCTTGCATTTCTTCGCCTATGCCTGGGGCGAGATGAGCACCATGCCGGCGCAGACGCAGCACGGCATGATCGGTGCTTTGCAGAGCTTCGGCTTTCAGGTGAACCCGCTGACCAAAGTTTGTGAATCTGCCTCCGATCTGATTGCCCATTGGCGCACCATTGAAGAGCAGCGCGCGTCCCTGCCCTATGACATTGATGGCGTGGTCTACAAGGTTGATGATCTCGATTACCAGCGCCGCCTGGGTTTCGTCTCGCGGGCGCCGCGCTGGGCGACCGCCCATAAATTTGCCGCTGAAAAAGCCACCACCCTTCTGCGCGACATCGAAATCCAGGTCGGTCGCACGGGTGCTTTGACACCTGTTGCCAAACTTGAGCCCGTAACAGTTGGCGGAGTCGTCGTCTCCAACGCCACGCTGCACAATGAAGATGAAATCACCCGCAAAGATATCCGCATCGGCGACACGGTAATTGTGCAACGCGCAGGCGATGTCATTCCGCAAGTGCTGGGCCATGTGCCGGAGAAACGTCCGGCAGATGCCAAGGCCTATGTATTCCCGCACATCTGTCCGGCCTGCGGCTCGGCTGCCTTGCGCGATGTCGATGCCAAGGGCGAGCTGGATGCGGTGCGCCGTTGCACGGGCGGGCTTGTGTGTCCGGCACAATCCATCGAGCGGCTGAAACATTTTTGCTCACGTAATGCACTCGACATCGAGGGGCTGGGCGATCGCCAGATCGAGCTCTTCCACACCGAGGGGCTGGTGATGACACCGGCTGATATTTTCACGCTGGAAGAGCGCGATAAACGCGCTATGAAAAAGCTCAAGGACCGCGAGGGCTTTGGTGAAACGTCGGTGCGCAATCTGTTTGCCGCCATCAATGCGCGCCGCAATGTGGCGATCAACCGCTTCATCTTCGCGCTTGGCATCCGCCATGTCGGCGAAACCAATGCCAAACGTCTGGCGCGTCACTTCGGCACATTCGACGCTTTGCGCGCCACAGCGCGTGCAGCGACCGACCCAGCCTCTGAAGCGCGTGCCGAGCTCAACGCCATTGAGGGTGTGGGTGACGTGGTTGCAGAAGCTGTTGCCGAATTTTTTGCCGAACGACACAATGAAGACCAGCTCGACGCGCTGATGCGCGAAGTCACGCCTGAACCGATGGAAGCCGTGCAGACGTCTTCGCCAGTCGCTGGCAAAACCATCGTCTTCACAGGCTCATTGGAAAAAATGACGCGCGAAGAAGCCAAAGCGCAAGCCGAGCGCCTCGGCGCGAAAGTCTCGGGCTCTGTGTCGAAAAAGACCGATCTTGTGGTGGCCGGACCGGGCGCTGGTTCCAAACTCGACAAGGCCAGCGAGCTCGGGATTGAAGTCATCAGCGAAGATGAATGGCTGGCGCGGGTGTCTTAATCGTCATTGCGAGGAGGCCGAAGGCCGACGCGGCAATCCATGGCGCGTGCGGCTCTGGATTGCTTCGCTTCGCTCGCAATGACGAGGCTATACTTTCGCCGTTGCCGCTTTCAGCCAAGCCCGCGTCTTGCGATCCAGATGCGGGGCGAGTGCTGCATAGACGCGCGCATGATAATCATTGATCCACGCCACTTCGAAACGGTTGAGCAGCAGGCGCTCAAGGCATGAGGTGTCGAATGGCACCAAGGTCAGCGTTTCGAAATCGAGCATGGAGCGCTCCGCGCCTTTGATCTCGGCCTCTTTCACCACAACCAGATTTTCAAGGCGGATGCCATAAGCACCGGCTTTGTAAAAGCCCGGCTCATTCGACAGGATCATGCCCGGCTCCAGCGCGACACTGGGCGCTTTGGAAATGCGTTGCGGGCCTTCATGCACCGAGAGATAAGAGCCGACGCCGTGGCCCGTGCCATGATCGTAATCAAGCCCTGCTTCCCACAGCGACACACGCGCCAGCGCATCGAGCTGCGCACCGCTGGTGCCTTTGGGAAAGCTGGCGCGTGCAATCGCAATATGACCTTTCAGCACGCGCGTATAATGATCACGCATGGCAGCTGATGCCTTGCCGATGCAGAATGTGCGCGTGATGTCCGTCGTGCCATCTTCATATTGCGCGCCGGAATCAATCAGAAAGAAACCTTTGCCGATACGGCGATTGCTCTCTTCGCTGACGCGATAATGGACAATCGCGCCATTGGGGCCCGCTCCCGAAATGGTCGGGAACGACACATCTTTCAATGCGCCTGTCTCGCGGCGGAATGTTTCCAGCGCCTCAACAGCATCAATTTCCGACATGCGGCCCTTGGGTGCCGTCTGTGAAAACCAGCTCAGGAAACGCACCATGGCAACGCCATCGCGCAGATGCGCCGCACGCGCACCGGCAAGCTCGGCTTTGTTCTTGCGCGCTTTCATCAGGGCAATGGGATCAGCACCAACATCGGCGGTGCCGCCAGCCTGTTCCAAAGCGCGCACAAGTTTTTCGGAAGCGGTTGCGACATCAAAACGCAGCGACAGGCCTTCTTCACCAGCCTCGCGCAAATCATCGATCAAACGCTCTGGCGCGCAAAGCGTACAGACCTGCTCCAAAGATGTGCGCGTCTTCGTGTCGAGCTTGCGCGGATCGAGATAAAGCCGCGGCTTGCGACCTTTCACCAGCAGCGCATAGGCGAGCGGCAGTGGCGTGTGGGGCACATCCTGCCCGCGAATGTTGAAAGTCCAGGCCACAGCATGCGGGTCACTGATCAGCAGACCGGAGACTTTCTCCAGCGCTGTTTCAATCCGCTTGATTTTCTTGGGCGCGTCTTCGCCCGCGTATTTTTTAGGGTGCAGC
>CANGRU010000244.1 GCA_947456315.1 Beijerinckiaceae bacterium
CTGGGACAGCGCCCGCCTGTCCATGGTCATTGCCGTGCTCGAAGCCCATGCCGGCGTGCGCCTGTCCCAGCATGACGTCTATCTCAACGTGGCCGGCGGCTTGAAGATCAATGAGCCCGCAGCCGATCTCGCCGCAGCCGCTGCGCTTGTCTCTTCGCTGACCGGCTCACGACTGCCGCCTGATACGGTGTTTTTCGGTGAAATCGGCCTGTCGGGCGCCATCCGGCCCGTCGTTCATGCCGGATTGCGGCTGAAAGAAGCGGCCAAGCTTGGTTTTGCCAGTGCGGTGGCCCCTGCTCCCGCACGCGATGGCGAGAGCATGGCCATTCCGGCACGCGGCTGCACCGATATATCCGGACTGGTTGCCGATATTGCCGCAGGCAGCACGCAGGCGCGCCCGCAACCCGCACAGGAGCGCCCGAGACCCAAAGCTGTGCCCGCGTGAGTTGTGTGCACCGCCGTCAACGGGGGTGACGCGCCTGAAGTCATTGGGCTATAGAGGGCGCGCGCGGGAGTGATCCTGCCCATGTCGAATCGTGCCCCGCTCGGCCAAGGCTTTTGAAAACATGCCCTCTTATCTCGATCTTGGACTGATCATTATCGTCCTGATCTCGGCGCTGCTTTCCATGCTGCGCGGTTTCACGCGCGAAGTGCTGGCCATTGCGTCCTGGGCAGCTGCCGCTTTTGCGGCCTACCAGTTTCACCCGCTGCTGTTGCCGACAATGAAAAACTACATCGGCAAAGAACAGATCGCGCTGGCAGCCGCAGTGGCGGCGATTTTCTTTGGCACATTGATCCTTGTGTCGCTGATCACGGTCAAATTGTCGGACGTCATTCTCGACTCGCGCATTGGCGCACTCGATCGTTCGCTCGGCTTTGTCTTTGGTGCCGCGCGCGGCATGTTGCTGTGCGTCGTCGCTTTCTATTTTTACTCCTGGCTTGTGCCGCCCAAGAACCAGCCCGACTGGGTCAAGACCTCGCGCACAGCCCCCATTCTCGCCGTGACCGGAGAAGGCCTTTTGGCCATGCTGCCGGATGATCCGGAAGGAATGATGAAAAGTTTCCGCCGCCCGAAGGGTGACGAGCCGGTGCCGGATGAAAATGTCCCGCCGAGCCCGCCGCCATCAGGTCGTCGCACTTAAAACAGCGCAGAGCATGCCCGTGCGCATTTGCGCATGTGACAAGTCCGGCGCCAGGATTTATGCAAGGTTTGTCGCAAAGCGGCAGGCCTGAAAATGGCCCGACGGTCCGATGGAGACTTCTATGGCGAGCGCACCTGCTTCTGAAGATTTCGATCTTGATGGTGACCGTCTGCGCGAAGAATGTGGTGTCTTCGGCATTTTCGGCCATCCTGATGCGGCCGCCATTACGGCGCTGGGCCTGCATGCGCTCCAGCATCGCGGGCAGGAAGCTGCCGGCATTGTGGCTTTTGATGGCAAGCGCTTTTCATCCGAACGCCGCCTCGGCCTTGTGGGTGACCATTTCTCCAATCGCAATCTGATCGAACGCCTGCCGGGCTCGGCAGCCATCGGCCATGTGCGCTATTCGACAACCGGCGAAACCATTCTGCGCAATGTGCAGCCGCTGTTTGCGGAACTGGATTCCGGCGGCTTTGCTGTCGCGCACAACGGCAATCTGACCAACGGCCTGACGCTACGCCGCGACCTCATCAAGGAAGGCGCGATTTATCAGTCGACCTCCGATACGGAAGTTGTGCTGCATCTGGTAGCGCGTTCGCGCAAAACCAAAATCCTCGACCGTTTCATCGAAGCCTTGCGCCAGATCGAAGGCGCTTATTCGCTGGTTGGCCTGTCCAACAAGAAACTGATCGGTGCGCGTGATCCGCTCGGCATCCGCCCGCTGGTCTTGGGTGAACTGGACGGCTGTCATATTCTCGCCTCCGAAACTTGTGCACTCGATATTATCGGCGCGCGTTTCGTACGTGATATCGAGAATGGCGAAGTGGTCGTGATTTCCGAAAGCGGTGTGGAGAGCCACAAGCCCTTCCCGCCCGTGCCCATGCGCCCGTGCATCTTCGAATATATTTATTTCGCGCGGCCTGACTCCTATGTGCATGGCCGCCACGTCTATGACGTGCGCAAGAAGATGGGCGCGGAACTGGCGCGTGAATCCCATGTCGATGCCGATGTGATTGTGCCTGTGCCAGATTCCGGCGTGCCGGCGGCCATTGGTTATGCGCAGACCTCCGGTATTCCCTTCGAGCTTGGCATCATCCGCAATCATTATGTCGGCCGCACCTTCATCCAGCCGACGCAATCCGTGCGCGAGCTGGGCGTGCGTATGAAACATTCCGCCAATCGCTCCGTGATCGAAGGCAAGCGCGTTGTGCTGATCGATGACTCGGTGGTGCGTGGCACGACCTCGGTGAAGATCGTGCGCATGATGCGCGAGGCCGGCGCCAAGGAAGTGCATTTCCGCATTTCATCGCCCCCCATCACGCATCCCGATTATTACGGCATTGATACGCCCGAGCGCGACAAGCTGCTGGCCGCCACCCATTCGCTCGAACAGATGCGCGAATATATGGGCTGCGATTCCCTCGCTTTCATTTCGGTCGATGGCATCTACCGCGCCATGGGCTATGAGAAGCGCGATCCCGTGCGTCCGCAATTCACCGATCATTGCTTCACGGGCGATTATCCGACCAGTCTCACCGATGTGCGCGGCGAGACCCCACGCCAGCAGCTCTCGCTGCTCGCCGAAACAGGCTGATCCGAAAGAGCTATTCCATGTCCGGCATTCTTGAAGGTCGCATTGCGCTGGTAACCGGCGCCTCGCGTGGCATTGGTCGCGCGGTTGCGCTGGAACTTGCGCGCCAAGGTGCGCATGTGATTGCGCTCGCGCGCACACAAGGTGCACTCGAAGAGCTGGATGACGAGATCCGCAAGCTCGGCGCAGAAGCAACCCTCGTGCCTTGCGATCTGAAAGATTATGAAGCGCTCGACCGTCTGGGTGCAGCCATTTACGAGCGCTGGAAAAAGCTCGACATTCTGGTTGCCAATGCCGGCATTTTGGGGCCGATCACGCCCGTGTCGCATATCGATCCGCCCAAATGGGAGGAAGCGATTGCGGTGAATGTGACGGCGAACTATCGCCTGATCCGCTCGCTCGACATTTTGCTGCGCGCCTCGGATGCGGGTCGCGCTGTGTTCATGTCGTCAGGCGCCGGACACAAGGCCGAGCTCAATCCCTATCGCGCGACATATGCGGTCTCGAAAGCAGCGCTGGATGCACTGGCCCGCACTTATGCGGCCGAGACGGCAAGCACATCGAATGTCAAAGTCATGGTGGCAAGCCCCGGCCCCCTGCGCACCAAAATGCGCGCCGCTGTGGCCCCCGGTGAAGATCCGATGAGCCTGCGCACACCGGAAGAGTTTGCCCCCAAACTGGCAAAGCTCTGTGCCCCCGACTGGATGCAGACCGGCAAGCTGTATGATTTTACCAGCGACAGCGTGCAGAGTTTTCAAGCGCCTGTGTGAGATCAACCCTCTCCCGTCATTGCGAGGAGGGCATAGCCCGACGCGGCCATCCAGCTCCGCGCATGAGGCTTTTCTGGATTGCTTCGCTATGCTCGCAATGACGAGGCAAAAGCCTACCGGCGTTTGCGGCCTTCATAAGGATTGGTGGGCATGCGCTTGGTGA
>CANGRU010000245.1 GCA_947456315.1 Beijerinckiaceae bacterium
GGGCCTTGCTCATTCTCTTCGTTGCCAATTTTTCCTGGATCGCGATTGCCTTTACCAGTGGCGTGCTCGGCTTTTTCTGGCTGCTCTTCCAGGCGCCCAAAGTGCCGGCCCTGCCCGATGCGCTGCGTGAGCGCACTGCGGTTGTCATGCCGATCTATAATGAAGCACCCAGCCGTGTCTTCGGTGCTGTGCAGGCGATGATTGAAGATGTCGAGCGCACGGGGCTCGCCACACATTTCGACTGGTTCTTTCTGTCCGACACCACCAACCCTGATGTGTGGATTGCCGAAGAGCGCGCATTTCTGGCGATGCGTGCGCGGCTTGGTGAGCGCGCGCGCGTCTATTATCGCCATCGTCCCAAAAACACGGCGCGCAAAGCCGGCAATATCGGCGATTTCGTCTCCCGCTGGGGCGGCGCCTATGCGCATATGGTGGTGCTCGATGCCGACAGTCTGATGACGGGACATTCCATTGTCTCGCTGGCTGCCGCCATGGAAGCCGATGCCGATTCCGGCATCATCCAGACACTGCCGCTGATCATCAACCGCAACACGATGTTTGCGCGCGTCCAGCAATTTGCGGCGCGCATTTATGGGCCGGTCATTGCCTCGGGTCTGGCTGTGTGGTCGGGACGTGATGGCAATTACTGGGGCCATAATGCGATCATTCGCACCAAGGCCTTTGCCGATCATTGCGGCTTGCCCGATTTGCGCGGACGCCCGCCCTTTGGTGGCCATGTGCTCAGCCATGATTTTGTAGAAGCAGCCCTCATTCGCCGCGCGGGCTATGCGGTTTATATGCTGCCCGTGCTGGGTGGCTCGTTCGAAGAAAGCCCGCCCTCACTGATTGATCTGGCCACACGCGATCGGCGCTGGTGCCAAGGCAATCTGCAACATTCGCGCATCATGACAGCCAAGGGCTTCACGCTGCCGACGCGCCAGCATTTTGCGACCGGAATTATGGGCTATCTGGCATCGCCCTTCTGGATGGCGCAATTGATTGTCGGTATCGTGCTGGTGCTGCAATCCACCTACATCCGTCCGGAATATTTCACCGACGAATTCCGCCTCTTTCCGGCTTGGCCACGCTTTGATGCGGAACGCGCGCTGGCTTTGTTTGGCGTCACCATGGCTGTGCTGCTGGCCCCCAAACTGTTTGGCCTGATCATCGCGCTGTGGGAAAGCGAGACCCGCAAAGCCTGCGGCGGTGCGTTGCGGCTCATCGTGTCGACATTGCTTGAAGTGCTGATCTCGGCTCTGCTCGCCCCCATCATGATGGTGATCCAGACAGGCTCTGTGATGCAGATCATCTTTGGTCGCGACACAGGCTGGAACCCGCAACGGCGCGATGACGGTTCGATCCCGCTGCGTGACATCATCCGGCGTCATCGCTCGCATGTCGGATTGGGTGTCGTCACACTGATCGCCGGCATGCTGATCTCGCCGTCTCTGGTGGCATGGATGTCGCCCACCATTGCCGGCCTCATTCTGGCCATTCCGATTTCATGGGCGAGCGGCCAGCTGGGCATTGGCCTTGCGTTGAAGCGCGTCGGCCTGCTGCTGACGCCAGAAGAATCCTCGCCACCCGCCATTGCCACACGCGCCAATGCGCTGACGAGCCAGCTTGCGGCTGAAGGTGGTGATGAATCAGACGGCATTCGCGCCATTCACGACGATACTCATTTGCGCGAAAGCCACGATCTGTTCTTGCCGCCGGCCCAGCCCCGCTTGCGAGGCCATATCGATACGGACCGTGCCTTGGCGGAAGCCAAACTGGCGGAAGCCCAGACTCTGGATGAAGCCATCACCTGGCTGAAGCCCAAAGAGCGGATGGTTGTGCTGCATGACCGCGCACTGATCGATATGCTGGCGCGCCTGCCTGTCGACGACAGCGCTAAAAGCTAAAAATCAACAGCCCAGTCTTGATATTTATCAAGGCAATTGTCCCTGATAGGCGTAGTCTGGCCCGACAAGATCAGGAGGACCCTATGGAAGCCCGGCAGATTATGACGTCCCCCGTCCTCAGCATTTCACCCGGCGCCACCTTGCGTCAGGCTATCGAACTCATGCTGGAAAAGCGCGTCAGCGGATTGCCGGTGGTTGATGAAATCGGCCAGCTCGTCGGCCTCATCAGCGAGGGAGATCTGCTGCATCGCGCCGAAATCGGCACGGGCAAGCATCGCTCCAAATGGCTGGACTTCCTCTTGGGGCCGGGCCGCAGCGCCAATGATTATGTGCATGCCCATTCACGCCGCATTGCCGATGTGATGGCAACCGAGCTTGTCACCGCCGAAGAGACAACACCACTGGAAGAGGTGGTGAAGCTGATGGAAAAGCGCAACATCAAACGCATTCCCATTGTGCGCGATGGTGGTGTCGCGGGCATTATTACCCGTTCTGATCTGTTGCGGGCTTTTCTCAAGGCGACAGCCGCACAGAGCGCAACACCTGTGAGCGACGAGGATATCCAGCGGCGCATTCATGAAACAATTGATGCGCAAGGCTGGGCGCCCCTGGGCTCCATTCACGTCAAGGTCGTCGATGGTCATGTCACGCTGTCAGGCACGATCTTTGACGAGCGTGAACGCGATGCGATCCGTGTGTGTGCAGAAAACCAGCCCGGCGTCAGCGGTGTGACGGATGACATGATCTGGGTGGAACCGACCACGGGCGACTATTTGACGCCTCCGGCCTGACTCAGATTTTCTGCCGATTGCGCAAGCCGGGAAAGAGCCGCATCCAGACCAGAGCCGCGACAATCGCGCTGACACCACCAAAGATGACGGTTGGCACAGCGCCAATGAACATAGCGAGAGCGCCGGACTCGAACTCGCCGAGTTGATTGGATGTGCCTGTCAGAATGGTATGCACGGCGATGACACGGCCACGCATCTCATTGGGTGTTTCACTCTGGATGAGCGACTGGCGGATCACGACACTCACCATATCCGCAGCCCCCAGCGTCAGCAGGAAAAGCGCGGCCGGGACAATGCTGGTGGACAAACCAAAGCCCACCGTGCAAGCGCCATAGATCATCACGCAAATGAACATGGTGCGACCGGCATGACTGCGCAATGGATAATGCGCCAGCACAAGTGCGGCACAGATTGAACCGACGGAGGACATGGAGCGCAACAGCCCGAGCCCCCAAGCATCGGTCTCAAAAATATCTTTGGCGAAAACCGGCAGCAAAGCGGTTGCGCCACCCAGCAATACAGCAACCAGATCCAGCGTGATTGCGCCCAAAATCACAGGCTGCGTCCAGATGAATTTATAGCCTGCGACAATCACCGACCAAGTGGCACGGATTTTTTCAGCACGCGGCGGGCGGGCCCGAATGACCCAAGCACCCGCAACAGACAGAATGAAACAGGCAATAGCAAAAGCAAACGGCACAGCCGGATCAAGCGCGACCAGAACACCCCCCAGTGCCGGACCACTGACACTGGCGATCTGGTTCGTTGTATTGTTCCACGCCACAGCACTTTGATATTCTTCGTCCGGCACAAGATTGGTCATCAAGGCCTGACCAGCCGGATTGGCAAAAGCACGCGCTGAACCCAACAGCACGACCGTCAGATAAATCGGCAACATGCGCCCGGGCGCCAGCGCGCCACCCAGCACGAGTGACAGCATCAATGCGCCGCAAAACACCATCAC
>CANGRU010000246.1 GCA_947456315.1 Beijerinckiaceae bacterium
ACAGGAAACGGTGAGCTTGAAGTTCCAAGCCCGACGTTCACACTCATGCAGGTCTATGATGGGCCGCGCTTTCCCATTGTTCACGCCGATCTCTATCGCATCAAATCTCCCGACGAGCTGATCGAGCTGGGTTGGGATGAAGCGTCCGAAGGCGCATTGCTGATGGTGGAATGGGCTGATCGGGCGGGCGAGCATTTGCCGGAAGATCGTCTCGATGTGTCGCTGCAGCTGTCACTGCACAAGGGTGAGACCTATCGCAAAGCAGTCCTGACAGGGACAGGCGCTTTTGCAGGACGTTTGGCGCGCGCCATGTCGGTGGATGCGCTGCTGGCGCGCTCGGGTTGGTCGACGGCCAAGCGTGAATTCATGTTGGGCGATGCTTCGACGCGCGCTTATGAGCGGCTTGAAAAACCTGACGGCACCAAGGGTATTTTGATGGTCGCGCCCAAGCGACCCGATGGCCCACCCGTGCGCTTCGGCAAGCCCTACAGCCAGATTGCGCGCTTGGCGGAAGATGTCATTCCCTTCTTCGCCATTCAGCGCGGTCTGTTGCTGGAAGGATTTTCTGCGCCTGAGCTGTTTGCCAAGGATGCGGCCAACGGGCTCGCCATTCTCGAAGATCTGGGCCAAGAGGGCGTGGTTAATTCACAAGGCCCGATCCCTGATCGCTATGGCGCAGCCGTTCTGGCTTTGGCGCATCTGCACAAGCTCACTCTGCCCACAACCATCGACATGGTGCCCGCGCCTTATACCATTCCGCCCTATGATCTTGAGGCGATGAGCATCGAGATCGAACTCATCCTCGATTGGTATGCGCCCCATATTGCCAAATCTTATCCCGCCTCTGGTGCGCGCGCGATCTTCGTCAATCTGTGGCGCGATCTGTTTCAGGATTTGATTACAGGCCCCAAAACATGGGTGCTGCGTGATTATCATTCACCCAACATCATCTGGCTGCCAGAGCGCGAAGGCGTGAAGCGCATCGGCATGATCGATTTTCAGGATTGCGTGATCGGGCCGCCTGCCTATGACGTGGCGTCTCTGTTGCAAGATGCGCGCGTCACTGTTTCCGATGCACTAGAAATGAAACTGCTCGGCCAATATTTGCGCCAGCGCAAAGCCGATGACGAGCAGTTCGATGTGGAGGCTTTCGCCCGCGCCTATGCGATCATGGGCGCACAGCGCGCGACAAAAATATTGGGCATTTTCGCCCGTCTCGACAAGCGCGATGGCAAGCCACATTATCTCGCGCATATTCCGCGCGTGAAGCATTACCTGCAAAAAGATCTGGCCCATCCGGCACTGGCCGAGATCCGCGCCTGGTTTGAAACCCACATCCCCTCGGTTCTCGTCAAGGACGACATATGAGCGGGCGCCCGGATACGGCCATGGTGTTTGCGGCCGGACTTGGCACGCGCATGCGGCCGATTTCCGACACAATCCCCAAACCTCTGGTCAAAGTGGCAGGCAAAGCGCTGATCGACCATTGTCTTGATCTGTTCGAAAAAGCCGGCGTGCAACGCGCCATCGTCAATGTGCATTATCTGGCCGACCAGATCGAAGCGCATCTGAAAGGCCGCACGCACCCACAGATCATCGTGTCGGATGAGCGCGAGAAGCTGCTCGATCAAGGCGGAGGCATTAAAAAGGTCCTGCCAGTTTTTGACACCCGCCCGTTCTATCTTTGCAATACGGATGCATTCTGGATTGAGGGACCGGTGTCAAACATTTCTCGCCTTGCTGATCTTTGGGACCCCGCGCAGATGGACGCGCTGTTGCTGGTGGCCTCAACCACCGGCTCGGTGGGTGTCGACTGGCCGGGCGATTTCCATCTGGATTCATCCAGCCGCCTGACCAAGCGCAAAGAGGGCGAGCAGGCCGATTATGTTTATTCGGGTGTCGGCATCATCAAGCCGCAGCTGTTTGAGAATCAATCCGAAGAGGTTTTTCGTCTGGCACCTTTTCTGTTTGAAGCGGCGCAAAAGGGGCGGCTGTTTGGCATGGCTCTGGATGGTCAATGGCTGCATGTGGGCACGCCTGCTGCTATCGGTGAGGCGGAAGCCGCCATCGCTCGCATGAAACAATGAGGTGACGACATGGCACGCGCCCCGCATGTCTTCACCATTCCAGCCAGCGTCAATTTTCTTGGCACATTTGCAGAGCAACTGATCGCCGGCGAAATTGTTGATGCCATCAAACCGCCACTCGATCCGCTGGCGCTCTCTTCTGCGACCATTTATGTGCCCACACGGCGCGCCGCACGCGCCTTGCGCGAAGAGCTGATCCGCAAGCTGGCTGGCCCGGCCTTGCTGCTGCCGAAAATTGTGCCGCTCGGTCATATGGAATCCATCGAGACCAGTCTGTTGTTTGAGACAGATGGACCCGTGGAGGGTGTGCCGGAGGCGATGACGCCGATCGAGCGGCGCCTCATTCTCATGCAGCTCGTGCATAAATGGGCGGTGCAACTCGGCACTGCTATCACGCGCTATGAGAATGGCGCGATCCAGACCGATGGTCGCGAACCTTTGCTGGTGGCGCAAGCTCCTGCGCAAGCCTGGCATCTGGCGGGTGATCTTGCCGCTCTCATCGACGAAATGATCGTCGAAGATGCGGATTGGAAAAAGCTCGAACATCTCGCGCCAGAGAATTTCGATCTCTATTGGCTGATCACCATCGACTTTCTGAAAATCGCCTCACAGATGTGGCCGCAGATCCGGCAAGAGCGGGGCTTGATTGATGCGGCCATGCGCCAGCGGCTGCTGGTCGATCATGAGATTGCCCGCTTGCAACAGGCAGACCCGCGCCACCCCGTGATCGCTGTGGGTTCAACCGGCACCAATCGTGCGACAGCGCGGCTTTTGTCGGCCATTGCACGACTTGAAAATGGCGCGGTTGTTTTGCCGGGTCTTGATCTGACGCTGGATGATGAAGCCTGGGCACTGATTGACGGTGACAAAGCCCGCAAGATCGAACCCTCAGCCGGCCACCCGCAAGCGGCTTTGCATCGACTGCTGCCGGTTTTGCAAATCGAACGCACAGGCGTGTTTGAGCGGGGCACGCCCGATGCAGCGCTCGCCACGCGCATGCAACTGCTCACCGAAGCATTCCGGCCAGCCGATACAACTGACCGTTGGCCGGAGTTTCTGAAAGCGCTCAAACCTGCCGATCTGGCGCTGGCGCTCGATGACATGACCATGATCATCGCGGCAGATGAGCGCGAAGAAGCGCTGACGCTGGCGCTGTGCATGCGCAAAGCACTGCATGAAAATAACGAGACAACCATCGCCTTGGTGACACCCGATCGCGCTTTGGCACGCCGTGTTCAAGCCGAATTGAAACGCTGGAACATCGATATTGATGATTCCGGTGGCGAGCCTTTGGCGAGCTCGCCTTATGGCGTGCTGGCGCGTCTGAGCCTGGCGTGTGCGGATGAACCCTGCATGCCCGTCGAATGGCTGGCCCTGCTGGCGCATCCTTTGGTGCGGCTGGGCTATGCGCGCACCGAGCTTGAACAACTGACAAGCCTGCTAGAGATCGGTGTCTTGCGCGGTGTTTCATCCTTGCGTGATCGACCCCTCGACATGGTCGCGGCAGCGCGCCTTGCGGCAGCCGATCATTATGCCCATCCCGCCTGCAAGCGCATCAGCGATGTGC
>CANGRU010000247.1 GCA_947456315.1 Beijerinckiaceae bacterium
GTGGCATGACCTCTCACGCAGCGGTGGTTGCGCGCGGTATGGGCAAGCCTTGCGTGTCGGGTGCCGGCACGATCCGCGTCGATTATGCAGCACAGACGCTGACCTCTGCCGGTCGCACGTTCAAAAAGGGCGACATCATCACCATTGACGGCTCGGTCGGCCAAGTGCTCGAAGGCGCGGTGGCCATGTTGCAGCCTGAATTGTCGGGCGAGTTTGCCACGCTGATGAGCTGGGCTGACAAAGTGCGCCGCATGAAAGTGCGCACCAATGCCGAAACGCCAGCCGATGCGCGCGTCGCACGCGCTTTTGGCGCGGATGGCATCGGTCTGTGCCGCACCGAACATATGTTCTTCGAAAGCGATCGCATCATCGCTGTGCGCGAGATGATTTTGGCGGATGATGAAGCGGGCCGCCGCGTGGCGCTGGCCAAACTTCTGCCGATGCAGCGTCAGGATTTTGCCGAGCTGTTTGAGATCATGCAGGGCCTGCCTGTGACGATCCGCTTGCTCGATCCCCCGTTGCATGAGTTCCTGCCGCATACGGATGAGGAAATCGCCGAAGTCGCGAGCGCGATGAAGGCCGATCCGGAAAAGCTGAAGCGCCGCGCGTCCGAGCTTTCCGAATTCAACCCGATGCTGGGCTTCCGTGGCGTGCGCATCGCCATTGCCTATCCTGAAATTGCCGAAATGCAGGCGCGCGCCATTTTCGAAGGCGCGGTGATTGCAGGCAAGAAGACAGGCCAGCCGGTGACAGCTGAAATCATGGTGCCGCTTGTGATGACGCGCGCCGAGCTTGATCTCACCAAGGCGCGTATTGTTGCTATGGCCGAGGCAGTTGAAAAAGAAAGCGGCATCAAAGTGCCGTATCAGGTTGGCACAATGATCGAATTGCCGCGTGCGGCTTTGCTGGCAGGTGAAATTGCCAAGAGCGCCGAATTCTTCTCCTTCGGCACGAATGATCTGACGCAAACAGCGCTCGGCATTTCGCGCGATGATGCGGCGTCGTTCTTGGGCCCCTACACAGCCAAGGGCATTCTGGCGCATGACCCCTTCGTGACACTCGATCAGGAAGGTGTCGGCGAGTTGGTGAAGATTGCGGCCGAGCGTGGTCGCAAGACGCGCCCTGACATCAAGCTTGGCATTTGCGGCGAACATGGTGGCGATCCTGCCTCCATCGCTTTCTGCGAAAAGACGGGTCTTGATTACGTGTCCTGCTCGCCTTTCCGCGTGCCGATTGCGCGTCTGGCCGCGGCACAAGCAGCCCTTGGCAAACAGGCAGCGAGCCAAGCCTGATGCACCTTGTCAGGTTGATTTACATCGGCACCATGGCGCTCGGCGGCGTGGCGCTGGGCGCGGCGAGTGTGCATTGGCCTGTCATTCATGACGGGCCCGTGCCGCCGATGATGTCGCTGTTGATGATCTCGCTGGTGATGGATCTCGTCATTATGAACCGCGCGGCAGCGGGGCAAATGCAGCCGCTGCAGATGAACGAGCGGCTGATCGGTTTTTTCGCGAGCGCGATTTTATATTTCATTTTGCGGATGGGTCTGGCTTAGCAGCCGCAAACTGCGGCGCCTCGCAATGGCGACCCCGTCCCATTCTGGCACGCATCCCCACATAGTCCCGGTAACGCTCCTGCAAGGCTTGGCGGTCTTTAGTGATCGCTGTTCTGGTTTTGCGTTGCGAGTATCATGCGTCGGTTGCGTTTTATCTGGGTCTGCGGGCTCGGGCTTGCCTTTAGCGTCGCGGCTTTTGCGGAGAGCCCACGCTTGCGCTTGGCGTCGTTGCAAACCGGCAGCAAGGGCGAGCTCAATGCCAATCCCGACGAGATCGAACCCCGCCTTGATCTGAAGGTCGGCAAACACGACCTGCCGGAAGTCGATCGCACGAAGCGCGCCGATCCCTTGGTCGAACTGCGCCCGACGCTCGATACAAGTCTGCGGTCGTTTTATTCTCAGGCCTCTGGCAGCGATAAATAAACGCGCCGTTTGGTGCCCATAATTCCGGCCAGCATGCCCGCAATCACCCAGGCATAGCCCGGCATATCATGCCCGAAAGCATCGAAATGGGTGCCGCTGGTCACCGTGGCCAAGGCGCCAATGGCCAGAAAACTGGCTGACATCAACAAGCCTACCCAGCGCAAGCGGCCGGTCGGGGCAAAAACCGCCAGTTTCAGCGAAGAACCCGACCAGAAGGCAAACAGGCCCGCCTCCAGAAACGACAGGCCGGCCCAAGGCGTCTCCATCTGGAGCATCTGGGCAACCCCGATCACGGTGGTGGCGATGAAATAGGCAACGGAGACAATCAGCATGGGCTTTATCTGCCCAAGCGCGGCGCGTCAGGCAAGCGCCAGCGGAGTTGAGCCCATCAAATTTCATGTGAGGTCCAAAAAAACGACACAAACCCCTAGGTTTATGCTCGGAAAGAGTATATCAACTTGATGACAGTCGGCTCGGAAAGGGCCCGTTGGCGCCGTGGGTCTCCCCCGGCGATTTTCTTGATCCTAGATATGCTCACAATGAGTATAACTAGAGGAGGGTGTCATGCAGGTTCAGTCAAACCTCGTTCAGCAGGCCGCCGTTGCAGCCCCCTTGTCGGCTGCTGCCATGCGCCTTGGCATTTTGCCGATGCCCTCTCTGGCCTGGACACCGGAAGTCGAGCGTGAGACGGCGCACCTTTATGAAAAAGTGAAGCGCGTCATTCCGCCTGTCGAATGGCCTTTCCATGCGCCTTATGTGAAGGCGATCAATGATCTCAAGCGCGAGCGCAATGCGGTTATTCTGGCGCATAATTACCAGACGCCGGAAATCTACAATTGCGTGGCCGATGTGGTGGGCGATTCCTTGCAGCTCGCACGTCTTGCCGGCTCGTCGGATGCTGACATTATCATCCAGGGCGGCGTGCATTTCATGGCGGAAACGTCAAAGCTGCTGAACCCAAACAAAACAATTCTGATCCCGGATTCAAAAGCGGGCTGCTCGCTGGCTGAAAGCATCACGGGCGCGGATGTGCGTGCGTTGCGCAAGCAATATCCGGGCGTCCCCGTGGTGGCCTATGTCAACACCTCTGCGGAAGTGAAGGCGGAAGTCGATATTTGCTGCACCTCGTCCAATGCGGTGAAAGTGGTCGAGAGCCTCGGCGTTGATCGCGTCATCTTCTTGCCCGATCGTTATCTCGCACAGAATGTCGCCGCCCAGACCAAAGTGAAGATCATCGCCTGGACGGGTGCGTGCGAAGTGCATGAGCGTTTTACCGCGCAGGAGATTGCCGAGTACCGCGCCAATGATCCGGATCTGAAAATCATCGCGCATCCTGAATGCCCGCGCGAAGTGGTGGAAGTGTCCGACTTTGCCGGCTCCACAGCGGCGATGATTGATTATGTGAAGTCGCAAGCGCCCAAGCGCGTGCTGCTTGTCACCGAATGTTCGATGGCTGACAATGTCGCCACCGAAGCGCCCCATGTCGAATTTGTGCGCCCCTGCAATCTGTGCCCGCATATGAAGCGCATCACACTGCCCAAAATCTTGGACAGTCTGGTCTATCTGCGCGAGGAAGTGACCATCGATCCCGCACTGGCTGCACGTGCGCGCCTCAGCGTGCAACGGATGATTGATCTGGGGTGAGGGGTTCGTCCCTCACATAAGGA
>CANGRU010000248.1 GCA_947456315.1 Beijerinckiaceae bacterium
CAGTCAACGGCCCAGCGTAATGGACTGGCTGAAAAGATTGCAACTCTTGAGATTCCCAAGGATGCGACAAGCCTGATGACGAGTTTGCGTGATCAGCACACGGTGTTGCAGCCACTGGATTTTGATATCCAAAAAGAACCGCTTTCTTCTCACACCACATTGACAAAACTGGATCCAGTTGAAGAGCTGTTCAAATCTGTCAGTGATGACATGTCCACACGCAGTTTTACTGTGGCGCGTTCAGGTGAAGAAATCATCCTGAGTCTAGGATCAGTTGCTGGATTTGCGACGGGCTCTGCAGATCTTGATGCGTCTGCGATACGTGGAATTGAGACATTGGGCCAATTATTGGCCGGCGTTTCATCTGATATCTCCGTTGAGGGGCATGCAGATGCAGGTCTTCTTATTTCTGGTCGCTTCAAAGATAATTGGGAATTGGCTGGGGCCCGTGCAGCTGCAGTTTTGCGTGAATTGTCACGCGCACCAGGTATTGCAGCTTCGTCACTTCGGGCTGTGAGTTATGGCGAGCATCGGCCAGTTATGGCGGGGGCTGCCACAGCAAGCGACAGCAATCGTCGCGTAGAAATCAGAATTCGTCCTAATTGATAAAAAATATTTAAGTCCCTAAGCGCAAAATCATGCAAGTTCTGCGCTCAGGCGTCTTCTTCCTGCATCCAGACACGCAATTGTGCCAGTGCGGCTTTCTTCAGTTGTGACACGCGGCCGACTGTGACGTCCAGAACTTCCGCGATTTCTTCAAGATTCAGTTCCTCAACAAAATAGAGCTGCAGAACGAGTGCTTCGCGCTCTTTCAAGCGCTTCAGATTTTTCTTGAGTATGTCACGCAATTCGTCAGCAACAATTGCGCTCTCTGGCGTGTGACCCTCATCAGCAAACCAGACCGAATGGTCGTCGTAGATTTCATCCAAGGACTTGTTGGGGGCTGCAGAGACTTTTTGGCGCCAGGAATGCAATTCGGCAACGGTGATGCCCAATTGTGCGGCAACCACATCTGGTTTTGACGGATCAAGCCCTGCAGCTTTGACAGCTTTTTCCGCGGCAACAATTTGATCGCGCTGCTGCACACCAAGACGGGTCAAAGTCAAATTTTTACGCAAATGATCAGTCAGCGCGCCACGTACACGTACAGCGGCATAGGCAGAAAAGCTGGCTTGTCCGGTGTCTTGAAACCGCTGCGCGGCTTCGACCAGCATGACCATGCCAATCTGGATCAGGTCTTCAATCTCAAAGAGATCTCTTACCCGACCATGAATCTGCCAAGCAACTTTGCGCACCAAAGGTGTATGCGAGCGCACACGCTCGGCAATGAGACGCGGGTCGGTGGCTTGTTCGGCGTAAGCGCGAACTCCGCTCATGTCGTTGTCTCCGAGGCAAAGAATGCTTCTGCATCCTCATTCACAGGTGTTGCTTTAGGACCAGTGATCAATTCAGCCAGAGACATAATCGCTTTGGCCGATTTTGAATTGGGAGCCGAGAGCATGACAGGCTTGCAACGGCTGACGCCGGCATTCAGCTGGTCATCTTCTGGTACGGTCGCCACATGATAAATATTGGCATCCAGAAAACGCTCCACAATCGCTTTGAAGCGATTGAAAATGTCCTTGCCATGCGCTTCATTGCGGGCGCGGTTCACGACAATGTCAAAATGGGATACGCGGCCAGACTGTGACAATACTTTGATGCTGGCATAAGCATCAATGAAGGCAGCAGGTTCGCCGACCACCACCACCAGAACACGATTACAGGCATGGACAAAGTCGAGCACATTGTCTTCGATGCCGGCAGCCGTATCGACAACCAGATAATCCACGTCTTTGGCGAGGTCACCAAAAGCGGAAATAATCTTGCGACGGTTTGGCGTCGACAGGTTCATCATTTCGGTGAGGCCACTGCCGCCTGAAATGAGCTGAACACCTTCCGGGCCTTCGGTAATAATATCGCGCAGGGGCATGTCCGAATTGAGGGCATCCACAACTGTCTTCGATGGGTTCACACCCATCAGAATATGACCATTGGCCAAAGCCAGATCTGCATCGAAAAGCGCCACGCGCTTGCCAAGCTTGCGCAAGGCAAGTGCGAGATTAACTGAAACATTCGTCTTGCCAACGCCGCCCTTGCCGCTGGTGACCGCGATTGCTGTGCTGCCGCGCATCATTCTTGTCCTTACTGGAGGGTGTGGCCGGGGATTGCGCCCCGAATAAGTTTTTCAAGATCTTCAAGCTCGGGTTCAACAAGGCCACGAGTCAAATGCGGCGTCGATGACAGATAGGCAACAGGGGCCTTACGCAAAGCAAGGTTGCCCAATGTTGCCAGAGTTGGCTGTGCTTCACCCAGCTTTGTGAGCGCAATCGCATCAAGATGTTTGTGACGATCAAGCATATGCGAAACGGGGTCAGAGGCCAGATTGGCAGCAATCACGCCAATGCGTGTAATGGGCGCCATATTGTAGCGGTTCTCTTCGATTGTTTCGAGAAGCTTGCAAGATTCTTCCGGGTTGCTTGGCATATCGATCAACATGGTGAGATCGGGATCGACACTCTGTGAAAATTCAGACAGTTCGTTCACATGTTCAATGTCAACAACCGGAATGTCGAGAATACGACCATAGGCACGCAGCTGTTCAGCGGCACCAAGACGGCTTGAATCCGCATTCACAAAGGTCACCCGTGCATCGGGATCATTCATGCGCAGTCTTGCAGCGATCTGGGCGAGCAGGGTGGTTTTGCCAGAACCCGATGGGCCCAGCGTTACAATCACGCGCGGAGGTGCAACCAATTCACTTGGATTTGGATGCATCAAACGCTTGGCGAGGAATGTCCCAAACTTGCGATCGGCATTGTCATGCTCATAAGCGCCCGACTGGGCCAGAAACACGGCAATCAATTCAGGTGTCGCACCGGCGGCCCGCAAGCCATTGGCCATTAGGTCTGAACCCAGCATGGATTTGATTTCGGCAACAGATTTTTCAAGCGCGCTCATGCGCTGATCATCCATCTGGGCCGTTTCAATACGTGCTGATTTTGGCGCTTCCGGCTGTGGAGCTGGCTTTGTTTTCCCGGAGCGTGCCTGACGCTCTTCACCGCGTGAGGCGGCACGAGCGGTTGCCAGAAGCTCAGAGAAATTGATCTCTTCTTTTTTGGGGGAGCGGTTGAAACGCTGCGGACGTTCCATCTCTTCTTCGGCATCCGCCTCGGGCGGGCCAGCGATGATTTCAATCCCGCCATTGACCTGACGAGTTGAATAGATGCGCGCATCACCGCCGAATTCGCGGGTGATTTTCGCCATGGCTTCAACACTGTCGTCGCCGAAGACTTTGACACGGTTCATCATCGTTTCGTCCTATTATTCCGAGGCGCCGATTACGGCAACAACATTAATACGCTTGGATTCGGGCACTTCTTTGTAAGTCAGGACCAGGCCATCGGGCACGGCTTGACGGACAAGTGAAGCGAGATCGCGACGCAGGAGGGGTGTTGTGACAACCACCAGCGTTTTATTCTGTTCGGCCATTTTACGACCCTGCTCTTGAAAGCTTTCAATCAGTTTGCGACCCAAGCCCGGCTCGATCATGCCGCTTTCACGGCCACCAGCACGTGCATTCTGGACGATGATCTGTTC
>CANGRU010000249.1 GCA_947456315.1 Beijerinckiaceae bacterium
AGGGGCTTGCGCAGATGTTCGGGCGGGGGTGTCTTTGAGCCGCCTTTCAAATCGCCAAGTGCTTGGCGAATGTCTGCGGGCAGAGGTGAAGCCTCATTGTCGAGTTCGCTATCCAGCCAGCGCGCAAAATCGGGCACGGGCGAGAGTGTGACAAAGGTCGCGAGCTTCGGCCATTCGCGGCGCAAATCTTCGACCACTTGTTTGATCAGAAAATTGCCAAAGGAAATGCCGCGCAATCCTGCCTGACAATTGGAGATGGAATAGAAGACGGCTGTATTGGCCTGCGCCCCTTGAATGACGCGCCGCTCGGAGGCGAGCAGGGGGGCAATAGCATCCGGTATCTCTTGTGTGAGGGCCACTTCCACAAAGATCAGCGGCTCATCCCCCAAGCGTGGATGAAAGAAAGCAAAGCAGCGCCGGTCGGAGGGCTCCGTGCGGCGGCGCAGATCATCCCAGTTCTGGATTTCATGCACGGCTTCATAGCGGATGATCTTTTCCAGAATATTGGCGGGTGTTGACCAATCAATGCGGCGCAGCACCAGAAAGCCGCGATTGAACCAGCTTGAAAACAGATGGCGGAAATCCTGATCGAGTGCTTTCAGCGCGGGCTTGTCGCGTTCATGGCGAAACAGATCTTCGCGCATATGCACGAGGGCGGCTGTGCCGCCGGGTGCCTGGTTGAGGCGGCTGATCAATTCCTGTCGGCGCGGCTCTGCGGCTTCATGCAAGCGCAAAGCATTCACATCGGATGGCTCTGCGCGATAGGCATCAATGGCCTTGTCGAGCGCGTGTCGGTCGGGGCCGTAGACGGTGGCCAGTTCGATCAGAAAATCGCGCCGCCCATCGCCCGAGAGTTGCGCATAGCGTGCCAGCACATCTTCGGCCAAGGCCACGCCGGTGGCTTCACCGCGTCGCGTCAGTAGATCGCCCGTCAGGCGTAGGAGATTGGCGGGCGAGGCATCCTCTTGGCCGCGCGCTTTGGCGAGCAAATCACGGCCGCGCTCCGTAATGCTTTGCAAGAGCTCTGAAATGAAATTGCCGTTCATCACGAAAAAACCTTTTGAAGCGCGCAAGGCAAATGGAGCCTGAGGCGTGATCATGGCGGCTTCGTGACATTTGCGCCAGTTGTAGTGAGGTCGCGTGGCTCAGACAAAGGTCTAGCCGATGATCTCGGCCACAATGGCGCGCAGTTCCTGGCGCGTCAGGCCACATTCCGTGGGTGTTTCTTCGGCCCGCGGCTCTGCTGCCTCGGGCTCTTGTGTTGCGGGTGTCGGCTGGGTCCGAATCGGCGTGTCATCAGTCATGGTCGTGGCATGGTCATGGTTCCCTTGTGCTGGCGAGCATGCCGCATTTGCCTTGCGCGGGGCAGTTCCCGGTGGATGACGCGGGGGAGGGCTGTGTCGCGCTTTGACCCCGGGCGGCGCGCCGCTTAGACCTCGCCCCTCGTTTCTTCTCGTCAAAGAATCATAAGGGCCGGTTCATGAAGTCGATCAATCTGCGCATTGCCGAAGAGCTTTCCGTACAGGAATGGCAGGTCGCAGCGGCGGTCGAATTGATTGATGGTGGCGCCACTGTCCCGTTCATCGCCCGCTACCGCAAGGAAGTCACCGGCACGCTGGATGACGCGCAATTGCGCACCCTTGATGAGCGGCTGCGCTATTTGCGTGAACTGGATGATCGTCGCAAAGCCGTGATCGAGAGCATCACCGAGCAGGGCAAGATGGATGATGCGCTGCTGGCGCAGATCAATGCGGCTGATACCAAGGCTCGGCTGGAAGATATTTATCTGCCCTTCAAGCCCAAGCGCCGCACCAAGGCACAGATTGCCCGTGAAGCGGGCCTTGAGCCGCTGGCCACAGGCTTGCTCGCCAATCCGATGCTCGACCCGCGTGTGGAAGCAGAAAAATTCATCGACAAGGACAAGGGCATCGAGACCATCGAAGCAGCACTTGAAGGGGCACGCTCCATTCTGGTCGAAACCTTTGCTGAAAATGCCGAGCTGATCGGTGATCTGCGCGAGACCTTCTGGACGCGCGGTCGTCTGCGCTCGAGCGTGCGCGATGGCAAGCAGGCGGAGGGCGCAAAATTCTCCGACTATTTCGATTTTTCCGAACCGCTCACCAAACTGCCCTCGCATCGCATCCTCGCCATGTTCCGTGGCGAAAAGGAAGAGATGCTGGATCTCAAGATGGAGCCTGACACAGAGGCACCGGTGCCGGGCGTGCCGACGCTGTATGAAAACCGCATTGCGGCCAAGTTCGGCATTTCCAATACGGGACGCCCCGCCGACAAATGGCTGTCCGACTGCGTGCGCTGGACATGGCGCACGCGGCTTGAATCCTCGCTCTGTGTCGATCTGCGCGTGCGGCTGTGGCAGCATGCGGAAGAAGATGCGGTGAAAGTCTTTGCCGGAAACTTGCGCGATCTTCTGCTGGCCGCACCTGCGGGTGCGCGCACAACTTTGGGGCTTGATCCGGGGTTCCGCACGGGCGTGAAAGTGGCTGTGGTGGATGCGACCGGCAAGGTTCTGGATTCAACCGCCATCTATCCGCATGAGCCGCAAAAGCGCTGGGATGAATCGCTCGCCATTCTCGCCAATCTGTGCCGCAAACATAAGGTCGAGCTGATTGCCATTGGCAATGGCACCGCCTCGCGTGAGACCGACAAGCTGGCTGCCGACTTGGTCAAAAACGCCCCCGAGCTGAAGCTCACCAAGATCATGGTGTCGGAGGCGGGCGCCTCGGTCTATTCGGCTTCCGCTTATGCCTCATCCGAATTGCCGGATCTAGATGTGTCGATCCGCGGCGCGGTGTCGATTGCGCGCCGTCTGCAAGACCCGCTGGCAGAACTCGTCAAGATTGATCCCAAGTCGATCGGTGTCGGCCAGTACCAGCACGATCTGTCGGAAGTGAAATTGTCGCGCTCGCTCGATGCCGTGGTGGAAGATTGCGTGAACGCGGTCGGCGTTGATGTGAACACGGCGTCTGCGCCGCTGTTGGCGCGCGTCTCGGGCCTGACGGAATCCTTGGCACAGAATATCGTCGGCCATCGGGATGCCAATGGCCCGTTCAAGAGCCGCACGGCGTTGCGCGAAGTGCCGCGCCTTGGCGCGAAAGCCTTTGAACTTTGCGCAGGCTTTTTGCGCATTCGCGGGGGCGATGATCCGCTCGATATGTCGAGCGTGCATCCGGAAGCCTATCCGGTCGTGCGCCGCATTCTGGAGGCCACCAAGAGCGACATTCATGTGTTGATCGGCAATGTGACCTCGCTGCGTGCCTTGCAACCCAAAGCCTTTGTTGACGAGACCTTCGGTCTGCCGACTGTCAGCGATATTTTGAAAGAGCTGGAAAAGCCCGGCCGCGATCCGCGCCCGACTTTCAAGACGGCGTCTTTTCAGGATGGCGTCGAGAAAATCTCGGATTTGCGACCGGGCATGATTTTGGAAGGTGTCGTGACCAATGTCGCCGCCTTCGGTGCCTTTGTGGATATCGGCGTGCATCAGGACGGCTTGGTGCATATTTCGGCCATGTCCACGACTTTTGTGAAAGACCCGCGCGATGTCGCCAAATCGGGCGATGTCGTGAAAGTGAAGGTTTTGGAGGTTGATGCCCCGCGCAAGCGCAT
>CANGRU010000250.1 GCA_947456315.1 Beijerinckiaceae bacterium
CAGGGTGCCCTGGTGGGGGATGGTCGGGCGACCATCGTGACCCCCTGAAGTTCGGCGCCTGTCGTGGCAGGCGACAAATGTCTCCGCATGTGAGACAGTTCAAGTTAAGGAATAGACATGAGCACTCAATTTGATCTGGCCGATATCAAACGGCGCATGCAGGGCTCGATTGCCTCGCTGACGCATGAATTGAACGGCCTGCGCACAGGCCGCGCCTCGGCATCCATTCTCGATCCGATCATGGTCAATGCCTATGGCTCCATGGTGCCCTTGCAGCAGGTGGCCAGCGTCACCGTGCCTGAGCCGCGCATGATTGCCGTGAGCGTCTGGGACAAGGGCAGTGTGGCGGCCGTTGAAAAGGCGATCCGTGACTCCAATCTGGGGCTCTCGCCCAATGTCGAGGGGCAGGTCTTGCGGATCCGCATCCCCGAGCTCAACGAACAGCGCCGTAAGGAGCTGGTGAAGGTCGCCCATAAATATGCCGAAGAAGCCCGCGTGGCCGTGCGCCATGTGCGCCGCGATGGCATCGACATTCTCAAGAAGCTCGTGAAGGACAAGTCGATCAGCGAAGACGATGAAAAGCGTCAGGCTGAAGATGTGCAGAAGGCAACCGACGCACATATCAAGGACATCGATGCCGTTCTGGCATCGAAAGAAAAAGAGATTATGCAGATCTGAGTGGGGCGAAACGCGACTGGAGTAAGCCCAGCATGACACCCGTCACAGACCCGCGCAAACTGACGTCCAGTATCGATCTGCCGCGCCATGTCGGGATTATCATGGATGGCAATGGTCGCTGGGCATCAGCGCGTTCCCTGCCACGCTTCGAGGGACACCGTCGAGGCGTGGAAGCTGTGCGCCGCGCAGTGCGGGCTGCGGGTGATCTGGGCATCGGCTATTTGTCGCTTTATGCCTTCAGTTCCGAAAACTGGTCGCGCCCACCGCAGGAGGTGGATGATCTGATGGGGCTGCTCAAACGCTTCATCCGCATCGATCTGGCCGATCTCCACAAACAGAATGTGCGTGTGCGAATTATCGGGTCCCGCATGAATTTAGCCAGCGATCTTGATGAACTGCTGGATGAAGCTGAGGCGATTACGCGGGACAATACGGGCCTGACATTGGTCATTGCTTTCAATTATGGCGCCCGGCAGGAGATTGTCGATGCGGTGCGCAAGATTGCCTCGCAGGTGGCCCGTGGCGAGATCGAGCCGCAGGCGATCGACAAGCAATTGATTGCCCAGAACCTCTATACGGCCGACATTCCCGATCCTGATTTGATCATCCGGACGTCGGGTGAGCAGCGCCTGTCCAATTTCATGATGTGGCAGGCCGCCTATGCCGAGCTCGTCTTCTTGCCCCTGCAATGGCCCGAGTTTGATGCTGCTGCCTTTGATGAGGCTTTGCGCCAATATGGCCAGCGCGAGCGCCGTTTCGGCGGACTTGCCAGCGCGCCCGCACAAGCGATGACGGGCTCATGAGCGTGCCTCCCCCTACGGCCGGGAAGGCGACGAAACCGGCCTCTCTGCTCGGTGATCTGGGTCCGCGGGTTCTCTCCGCCATTGCCATGATCGCAGCGGCCTTGGCGGCTCTTTATCAGGGTGGTTTTGTCTTTGTTGCCTTCTGGACGGTTGCCTCGGTTGCTGTTCACTGGGAATGGCAGCGCATCACAGGCGGGCCGCAACCGCAATTGCGGGTCATGGGCGGCGGGCTTGCCATTGCCTTGGCAGGCGGGCTGATGGCGGTCGGCCAGCGGGATGCTTCGCTGGTCGTGCTGGCACTCACGGCGCTCACGGTGTTTGCCTTTGTACCGGGCCCGACGCGCCTGTGGAATGCCATGGGCATTCTCTATGCCGGAGCTTTGTTGCTCTCGGTCACTGTTTTGCGCCTGTCGATCCTCTCCGGACTTGAATCCATTCTCTGGCTCTTTGCCATTGTCTGGGGCACCGACATCATGGCCTATTTTGGTGGCCGGTTGATGGGCGGCCCCAAGCTTTGGCCGCGCGTGTCGCCCTCAAAAACCTGGTCAGGCTTTCTGATCGGCGTGGGATCGGGCGCGACCCTCGGACTGCTTGCTTTGCTGGCCTTGGGTGGCGCAGTCGAACCGGTTCCGGTTGTTGTCTTGGGCTTGGTGACGGGGGCGCTCTCGCAAGGTGGCGACCTGTTGGAATCCTCCATCAAACGACATTATGGCATCAAGGATTCCAGCCACCTGATCCCCGGACACGGCGGGGCGATGGATCGTCTGGACGGCTTTATTGCTGCCGCTGTTTTTGCGGCCATTTTCGGGACTTTGCATGCGGGTGCCGCGGCCGCCGCGCATGGTCTCTTTGTCTGGTAATGAAAGAAAATCAATTATATGGGGTCTCTAGTTCAATCAAAATATGAGGTTAGGGGAGCCTCGCACCCGCGCCGGCTGGTCATTCTGGGCGCAACGGGATCGATTGGGCGCTCGACCGCTGATGTGATTGAAGGGGCGCCCGGCGCTTTTGAGGTTGAGGCTATTGCGGGCGGGCGCGATGGTGCTGGTCTTGCGCGCATGGCAATCAGGCTTGGTGCGCGCTTCGCCGCCGTGGCTGATGAGGCCGCCTATGATGAGCTGAAGGCAGGACTGGCGGGCACAGCCATTCGCGCGGGCGCGGGGGCTTCAGCGGTCAAGGAGGCCGCGCTGGCCGAGAGCGATCTGGTGGTAGGGGCCATATCGGGTGCGGCAGGTGTCGAGCCGACCCATGCCGCTCTGGCTGCTGGCCGTCAGGTGGCGCTGGCCAATAAGGAATGCCTCGTCTGCGCGGGCGACCTGTTCATGCGCACGGCCAAGGCGGCAGGAACCAAACTGCTCCCGATGGATTCCGAGCACAATGCCATTTTTCAAGCGATGGGCGCGAGCCGTGTGGACGAGGTCGAGGAGATGATCCTGACCGCGTCTGGGGGCCCGTTCCGGACCTGGGATGCAGGGCGCATTGCCAAGGCTACGCCAACAGAGGCTCTGGCCCACCCCAATTGGTCAATGGGGCCGAAAGTGACCATCGACTCGGCAAGTTTGATGAACAAAGGCCTCGAATTGATTGAGGCGCATCATATTTTTGATATTCCAGCCAAACGGTTGGGCGTGCTGGTCCACCCGCAGAGCATCGTCCACGGGCTGGTGACTTTTGCCGATGGCTCGGTCGTGGCCGGTATGGCGTGCCCTGATATGAAAGTCCCGATTGCCCATTGTCTGGGTTTTCCGGAGCGCGTGACCACGGTCGCCCGCCGCCTTGATCTGGCCGCGATTGGAACGCTTACTTTCGAAAAACCCGATTTTGATCGTTTTCCGGCTTTGCGTGTGGCGATGGCGGCGCTGGAACAGGGTGGTGCCATGCCGACCGTTCTGAACGCTGCCAATGAAGTGGCTGTGGCAGCTTTCCTTGAAGGGCAGATCAGCTTCATGGACATTGCCCGTTTGGTCGAGGCCTGCTGCGAGGTTGCCGCTCGCGACAGCAATGGGCGCGCACCGACCTCGGTTGCAGAGGCGCTCGAGATTGATCATATGTCACGGGAACGGGCACGCTCGCTTCTCGCTTGAAGAGCGGGCTGTGGCCTTGAGGAG
>CANGRU010000251.1 GCA_947456315.1 Beijerinckiaceae bacterium
AACGATAGCGCTTCATACGCTCCATCGCTGCGGCTTCCATATGTTTCAAAGGAAGCCCTTCAGCCGCCGCCAATTTGAAGAAATGGCGCACAAGATCGGGCACATCTTCAGTGCGCTCCCGCAAGGGTGGCAAGCGCAACGGCACGACATTCAACCGGAAGAAAAGATCTTCGCGGAACAGACCCTGCTGGATCAGGATGCGCAAATCCTTGTTGGTGGCTGCAACAATGCGAACATTCGTCTTGATGTGCGTGCGCCCACCCACTGTTGTATATTCACCTTGTTGCAAGACGCGCAGAAGCCGTGTCTGGGCTTCCATCGGCATATCGCCAATTTCATCCAAGAAGAGCGTGCCGGATTCTGCTTGCTCGAACCGACCTGCAGAGCGCGCATTGGCGCCCGTAAAGGCGCCCTTCTCATGGCCGAACAATTCGCTTTCGATGAGATCGCGCGGAATGGCGGCCATATTGATGGCAACAAAAGGACCTTCGCGGCGCTTGCCGTAATCGTGCAAAGCGCGAGCGACCAATTCTTTACCCGTGCCCGATTCACCCGTGATCATCACGGTCAGATCGGTCTGCATCAGACGGGCCAAGGTGCGGTAAATTTCCTGCATGGCGGGCGAGCGGCCAACCAGCGGCATGCCTTCCATCTCTTCAGCCTTGGGGGCTGCAACACGCGCCCGCGGCTCACTCATCGCACGTTGCACGATGGCGACAAGTTCTTTCAGATCGAAGGGTTTGGGCAAATAATCATAAGCGCCGCGCTCTGACGCCTTGATGGCGGTCATAAACGTGTTTTGCGCACTCATCACAATGATCGGCAAATCGGGGCGCAATTCCTTGATGCGCGGCAAAACTTCAAAAGCGTTTTCATCCGGCATGACCACGTCGGTGATGACCAGATCGCCCTCACCTGCCTGAACCCAGCGCCACAGCGTGCCAGCCGTGCCTGTCACCCGTACTTCATAGCCCGCGCGCGTCAGCGCCTGCGTCAGAACAGTGCGGATCGCCACATCGTCATCGGCAACGAGGATTTGACCGGCCGCCATAAAATTCTCCTCAGCCTGCTCGCGCAGCCATATCGACTTGGGCGCGCCCCGACACCCTCACTCTGCCCCAGCCCGGCCGTCTTTGGGCTGGAACATCGGAAGCAGAACCCGGAAGGTGGTTCTGCGCGGGTGGGACTCGCATTCGACGATGCCGCCGTGATCACCAATGATCTTTGCAACAAGTGCAAGACCGAGGCCAGTTCCAGAAGATTTGTTGGAAACAAAGGGGTCAAACAAATGAGCGACTATATCTGATGCCACACCCGGCCCATTGTCATGCACGCAAATTTCGAGGGGTAAGCTCACCGGCGACGTCGCACCCGGCGTGCGCAGCCGCACACCCGGCCGGAAGGCAGTGGTCAGTTCAATCTCACCCTCGATCGCATCCTCGCCAATCGCCTCGGCAGCGTTTTTAATCAGGTTGAGCAGCACCTGCACCAATTGGTCCCGATTGCCAAAAACCGGTGGCAATGAGGGGTCATAACGCTCTGCTACGCGGATATGTCTGGCAAAACCGGCTTGGGCGATGCGTTTCACATGATCCAGCACGGCATGGATGTTGATGCTTGAACGCTCGATGGGTCTCTCGTCGGAGAAGACTTCCATCCGGTCAACCAACTTCACGATCCGGTCCGTCTCATCGCAGATCAATCTGGTCAGAGCACGGTCATCTTCGGACAGGTCCGGCTCGAGCAATTGGGCAGCCCCGCGGATGCCGGAAAGTGGGTTTTTAATCTCATGAGCCAGCATCGCGGCCAAGGCTGTGACCGAGCGGGCTGCCCCACGATGCGTCAACTGCCTGTCCATTTTATCGGCAATTGTACGTTCTTGAAGCATAATGACTACGCCTTCAGCACCCGCTGAGACCGGCGCGACATTGATATCGACCACACGTTCGGTCCCGATCCGGGGGGTGCCTATGTCGACCCGATATTCATTGACGACCGATCCTCGGTCCAAAGCGGCCTCGACGGCCATCAGCAGGGGCGAGCCAAAGGGGAGAATATCCTCCAGCTTCAGTCGGATGAGCATGACCCGGCTGAGCTCGAAAAAGGTCTCGGCGGCATTATTCACGTCACAGATGCGGCCATCGCCCGCCACCGCCAGAACCGGATGGGGCAGCGCATTGAACAAAAGCTGGGCATCGGGCTGGAAGCCCTTCGGGGATGGGTTGCTCATCGGGTCACGCGGCATCTGCGCTAGAGGGGGCATGATGATCCTGGGCTGAGCTTAAAAACGAAGCAAGAAGCGCTTTGGCTTCCGAGACCTGTTCTGTGGTGACCAATCTCATACGATCTGCCGCCCGTGCCGGATCCGAGCCTCGCGCATGATCGGCATAGGCGGCCAGATGTTTGCGTGCGTGACGCAAGCCGGCCTGATCGCCCATCAGCTCGACGAGTGTCTCGATATGTTCGCGAGCAGCCTCAGCCCGCCCTGCGCCTGTGGGGGCTTGGATGCGTGTCGGCTCTAACCCATGCGCAATCTCGCCAACAAGCCAAGGACGCCCCAGAGCCGCGCGCCCGATCATGACGCCATCAGCGCCGGAGGCCGCCAACAAGGTGCGGGCATCATCGATTGTGGTGCAATCACCATTGGCGATCAGAGGAATGGAGATAGCCTCGCGCACCGAACGAATGGCAGACCAATCGGCGTGGCCTTTGTAAAATTGCATGCGTGTGCGCCCATGAACGGTGACAAGCTTGATACCCTCGGCCTCGGCGCGGCGCGCAAGTTCGGGCGCATTTTTCGTGGCCTCATCCCAGCCCAGACGCATCTTCAGCGTCACGGGAATCTTCACGGCCGAAACCGTGGCGCGCACCAGCGATATGGCGTGATCGAGATCACGCATCAAAGCCGAGCCTGCATAACCACCGGTCACACGTTTGGCCGGACAACCCATGTTGATATCGACAATAGCCGCGCCTGAGTTTTCTGCCAGTCGCGCGGCTTCACCCATCCAATAGGCATCACATCCCGCGAGCTGAACGACATGGGGCGTCACGCCCTCGCCTTCCGCACGGATGCGATATTCCTCATCGCCCTTCACATATTCGTCGGATGCCACCATTTCGGAGACCACCAGTGAAGCCCCATAGCGATGCGCAATGCGACGCATGCCGATATCGGTCACGCCCGACATAGGCGCGAGGATGGCGCGCCCTGCGAGTGTGATGGGGCCAATCGTAATCGGTGACATGATGGCGACATTCATTCTCAACGAGAAAGGGCGACCCGCAGGCCGCCCTTTGATTTTATGCGAGAGCCTTGAGAGCGGCGCGACCGGCATAACGCGCCTGTGTGCCAAGCTCTTCTTCAATGCGGATCAGCTGATTGTATTTGGCCAATCTGTCGGAACGCGCGAGCGAGCCCGTCTTGATCTGTCCGCAATTGGTGGCGACTGCCAGATCAGCAATCGTGGCATCTTCGGTTTCACCTGAGCGATGCGACATCACGGCTGTATAACCCGCGCGCTGGGCCATTTCGACAGCAGCCAATGTTTCAGTCAACGAGCCGATCTG
>CANGRU010000252.1 GCA_947456315.1 Beijerinckiaceae bacterium
CATCAAGACCAGCGGCGTCTTCAACCGGGGGAGGTCTGCGCGCAAACGGTCCAGATCCCAATTGGCCATCATCCGCAATGTGCCAGCCACATGGGACGAGTTCTGGGCCAGATGCCGATAAAGCGCGATTCCCGTCGTATCAAGGCGCGAACCTGTCTCGTCAATCAGACGCTCCACCGTGCGTGGATGGCGCGCCTGCGAGGAGACAAACCAGGGCACGATCGAGTTGAAGGCGAGCAATTTGGCAAGGCCGGAATAGAGCGTGTTGACGGCATGAAAAGGCAGCAACGCCGCATTGATGCCAACCAAGAGGCGCGGATGGATCAGATGATCCAGCGTCATGCGCACAGCGACGGCACATCCTGCCGAATGGCCAACAACCATGGCAGGCTCGGCCTTGAGCACGCCGAGCAAATCAGCCAAAGCGCGCGCCATGCCGGGCAATGTATAGATGGATGAATTGCGCGGTTGGCTCGAAAAACCCTGACCGGGAAAATCGGGCGCAATCACGCGAAATGATTTGGCAAACTCAGGCATCAGGTCACGCCATGTATGCGAAGAGGCGCCAGCGCCGTGCAACAGCAGCAGCACCGGCCCCTCACCCATCATCTGCACATGCCAATCGACACCGCCCGCACTGACAAACCGGCTTGCCGCGCGATGTGGCCAATCTTGCTTGTCACGTCCGAAGACGAGTCTTTCGCTCATCTTGCGTGTCACTCTTGGTGCGTGTCCTGCGTCGCGTCTCGATACGTTCGACGCCGAGCGCGCCGAGAACTTTGCCAACAATGGCCGTGGCATCAAGACCCGCCACGCGGATCATTTCAGCAGGCGTATCCTGCTCGATAAAACTGTCTGGCAGACACATGCTGCGGAATTTCACGCGGCCGTCATCCAGCATGCCCTCGTCTGACAGCTCTTTCATGACAAGGCCACCAAAACCGCCAGACGATCCCTCTTCAATGGTCACCAGCAGATCATGTGTGCGTGCCAATTCATGCACCAGCGCGCGATCAATCGGCTTGGCAAAGCGCGCATCGGCAACCGTGACGGAAAACCCTGCCTGTTCCAGCTGGTCAGCAGCGGCCATGGCTTCAGCTAAGCGTGTGCCCAATGAGAGCAAAGCAATATCGCGTCCGCAGCGCAAAATACGTCCACGTCCGATCTCCCAGACGCGGCCTTTTTCAGCCATAGGCGCACCCGTGCCCTCACCGCGCGGAAAGCGGAAGGCGATGGGTCCTTGATCATAAGCAACTGCAGTTGCCACGGCGTCGACAAGCTCGGCCTCATCGGCCGGCGCCATCACCGTCATATTTGGCAGACACGTCAGATAAGCCAGATCAAACGCACCTGCATGGGTCGGGCCATCGGCGCCGACCAGACCAGCGCGATCAATCGCAAAGCGCACATTCAAGTTTTGAAGCGCGACATCATGCACGATCTGGTCATAGCCGCGTTGCAGGAAGGTTGAATAGATCGCACAAAACGGTTTCATGCCGCGCGCAGCCAATCCGGCAGCAAATGTCACGGCATGCTGTTCGGCAATGCCGACATCAAAGACGCGCGTCGGATGCGCCTTGGCAAAAACATCCAGGCCCGTGCCGCCCGGCATAGCCGCAGTGATCGCCACAATACGCGGATCACGATTGGCTTCGCGTGTCAGCGCATCCGCAAAGACGCGCGTATAAGCGGGTGCCTTTGGCGCGGCTTTCGCCTGCACACCAGTCGCCACGTCGAATTTCACCACACCATGATATTTGTCGACGGAGGCTTCAGCGGGCGCATAGCCTTTGCCCTTCTGCGTTTTGACATGCAGCAGAATGGGGCCTTTGCCGGCATCGCGGATATTTTCAAGAATGGGAACAAGCGTCTTGAGATCATGGCCATCGACTGGCCCGATATAGAAGAAACCCATTTCCTCAAAAATGGTCCCGCCCGTCAGAAATGTGCGGGTATGGCTGATGGCACGCGTGATCGTGCGATCAATCTTTTCCGGCAGGCGACGCGTCAGCCGCTTGCCTGCATCGCGCAACGACAGATAGCGGCGTCCCGACACCAGTCGCGCGAGATGTTCCGACACTGCGCCCACAGGTGGTGCAATCGACATATCATTGTCATTGAGCACAACCAGCAAACGGCTTTTCAGCTCGCCCGCATTGTTCATGGCTTCATAGGCAAGGCCAGCCGACATGGCGCCATCGCCGATGACCGCCACAACTTTCTCGTCACCACCCAAAAGATCGCGGCCCACAGCAAAGCCAAGGCCTGCAGAAATGGATGTCGAAGAATGGCCCGCGCCGAACGGATCGTAATCACTCTCCGCACGGCGCGTGAAACCGGCAAGGCCGCCGCCCTGGCGGATGGTGTTCATGCGCTCGCGGCGCCCGGTCAGAATCTTGTGCGGATAGGCCTGATGGCCGACATCCCAGATCAGCGTGTCGCGCGGCGTGTCGAAGACATAATGCAATGCCACCGTCAGCTCGACGACGCCCAAGCCAGCCCCCAGATGACCGCCCGTCTGGGCGACCGACTCGATCATGCTGGCGCGCACCTCTTCGGCGACGCGTTTGAGCTTGGCAGGAGGAAGTTTACGGAGATCCGACGGGCGGTTGATCCGCTCGAGCAGCGTTGCCGGGGCCTGTGTCACGATCGACCTCCTGGATAAGAGCGTAAGGTCGAGCTTACACAAGCACCCGGAAGGTGACAACTTAACTTTACATATAAAGTGTCAACCTTATGGATCAGCCGGGAGCCTTGCCCACAGGCAAGCCATCCCGCAAAGGACCCATTGTGACGAAGCCATTGAGAAAATGGCGAGAGAGACGGGACTTGAACCCGCGACCTCCGGCGTGACAGGCCGGCGCTCTAACCAACTGAGCTACTCCCCCGCATGCCAAGAACTGATCAACAGTCCTCGTCGGCAGAGGATGGTCGAATAAGGCCGCGGGGCGCTGAAGTCAACACGAAATCGGCAAACCCTGTCATTTGAGAGGGGTTTTGCCTTGAGCCTTCAAAGCTTGGGCCCAGCCAGCTTCCAACGGCGCAGCTCAGCGGCTGTCAGGATATGGATTTTGTCAGGATCGATAGTCTCGGCCTTCCGCACCAGATCGGTCGAAATCCCCATCATTTGGGCATATTCGCTGAGCCGCTCGACCAAGGGCTCGGCGGCATAGACCCGCTCCTGCGTGTCGCGCGCGTCCGGCTTCCTGGTGGCCTCATACATAAACATGCGATGGATGCCGATGCGGCTCTGGGGCAGCGCCACGCGCTTCTTGGCGCCCATCAGCGCATAGACACAGGCCGAATAGCAGCGGCCGGGAATCACCCACAAATCATTGTTCTTCTGGCCGGGTACGACCTTGGCAACGATGGCCGCCATACCGAGCTTGCGCAGGGTAACCCCCCATTCCATGGCCGCTACGACACGCCCGCCCGGGGAATTGATCAAGACAATCGAATGCAGCTGCCCGGAGCGGACATGAGTGCCGACAAAATCGAGGAAGGCCTGCGGTGTCTTGGCTGCGATTTCCCCATCAGCGGCGATCACC
>CANGRU010000253.1 GCA_947456315.1 Beijerinckiaceae bacterium
CGGTGCTGATTGCGGTGGGTACCAAGGATGATGTGGCGGGCGACCCTCATGCCGCGGCCGCCCTGATTCCGGGCGCCAAGGCACTGGATATTCCGGGCCGCGACCACAATCTTGCCGTGGGCGATAAGGTTTTCAAGGAAGGCGTGCTGGCCTTCCTCAATGAGCGCCCCTGATCTGGCAGCGCTCGCCCTCGGGCGTGAGAGCGTGCTAGAAGAGTGGTCGCAAAAGGAGTTTGGGATGTCGCAGGCGCTGACGGCCACAATCGCCCCCGATGGGCGGGCTGATCCGATATTTTTGCGGCTTCAGACCGAGGCCGAGGATGCGATGGCGCGCGAGCCGGAACTCGCCGGCTTCATCCGTCCGGCCATTCTCAATCTGGCCTCTGTGGAAGAGATTGTTGCTGACCGCGTGGCAGCGCGTCTGGACCATACGGCTGTGCCCGGCGCCTTGATCCGCGCGCATTATATGGAAGCAATCGCCGAGGATGCGTCCTTGGGCGAGGCCTTCCGTGCCGATATTCTGGCCGTGGCGGATCGTGATCCGGCTTGCATGCGCCTCATCGAGCCCGTGCTTTACTTCAAAGGGTTCCACGCCCTGCAGACACATCGTCTCGCGCATTGGATGTGGAACCGTGGCCGCAGGGATTTTGCGCTTTATCTGCAAGCGCGCTCATCCGAAGTGTTCCAGACCGACATTCATCCGGCAGCCACACTCGGCAAGGGTATTTTCCTCGACCATGCCACGGGTCTTGTTGTGGGCTCCACCGCAGTTGTCGAAGATGATGTGTCGATCCTGCAGGATGTGACGCTGGGCGGCACAGGCAAAGAGCGTGGTGATCGTCATCCCAAAATCCGCTGGGGCGTCTTGATCGGCGCGGGCGCCAAGATTCTCGGCAATATCGAGGTCGGCCATTGCGCACGCGTGGCCGCAGGTTCGGTGGTGCTGGCCTCCGTTCCCAACAATAAAACAGTCGCCGGTGTGCCCGCACGCGTTGTGGGAGAGGCCGGTTGCGCCGAACCTTCACGCTCGATGGATCAGATTCTCGCCGACAAGTTGGACATCTAGCAAAGTTCACCTGCTTGCGGGCAGGTGGCTTTTCTGGCAAAGCGCTTGAAAATTGGAACATAGAACGGGATTTGGAATATGCCTTTGGAGAAGACCGAACTTCGCAAGCTGCAGGAATTTCTGCGTCACTCCTTCGGCAATGAAGCTTTGCGCGTGGCTTTGAATCCCAAAAACGTCGAAGCCGCAGATGTGCATTTCGGCGAGCGCCGCATTGGTGGCATTGACGTCGATGATGAGGATGGCGACCGCTCTTTCTCGTTCGAGATGAAAATTCCGGTCGGACGCGAGACGTTGCAGGAATATCTGCGCATGCTGTTCGAGAATGACAAGCTCACGATCGTGGCGCGCATGCGCAAAGCCGATTCCGTCGAGCTGAACCATGGCGAGGATTTTCTCGGCGTGATTTCCGCAGATGATCCCAAGGGCAAGAGCTTTACCTTGCAAATGGCGATCCTTGATTTCGATCTCGACGATTTCTGATTCCGGAGATTGGCATGCCGATTTACGCGCCGGGTGATCTGACGCCCGACCTTCCCGAAAAGGGCCGCTACTGGGTGGCGCCCGATGCCAATCTGATTGGCAAAGTGAAGCTTGGCGAAGATGTCGGCATCTGGTTTGGCGTCACGCTGCGTGGCGACAATGAATGGATCTCGATCGGTGCGCGCTCCAATGTGCAGGAAGGCACGGTGATGCACACCGATCCCGGCGCTCCGCTTGTTGTGGGCGAGGGCTGCACCATTGGTCATAGCGCGATCCTGCATGGCTGTGTCATTGGCGACAATTCGCTGGTCGGCATGGGCGCGACGATTTTGAACAATGTAAAAATCGGCAAAAACTGTCTGGTGGGCGCCAATGCTCTGGTCACCGAGGGCAAAGAGTTTCCTGACAATTCCCTGATTGTCGGCTCACCCGCCAAAGTCGTGCGCACGCTCGATGACGATGCCATAGCCGGCCTGCGCCGGTCTGCTGATCGCTATGTCGCCAATTGGCAGCGCTTTGCCCGCGACATGAAACAGATCGACTGAACGGGAGATCGGATCGCCTTGAGAGAGCCACGCGAACGCCTTTTCAATCTGCCGGGCGTCATTCTTTGGCTCATTGTGGCGATGGGGGCGATCCACGCCTTCCGTTTGCATGCTCTCTCCAATGAAGAAGATCTGGAGCTGCTGCGCGCCTTTGCCTTTGTGCCCGCGCGCCTGACCACTTTGTTTGATACAAGCGGCGTGGCCGCGCATCTGCGGGTCATTGCCTTGCAAGGTGGCGATGAGATCGAGATCGCCAGTTATTTTTTTGGCGACGGGTCGTTCCAGCCCTGGACGATTTTGAGCTACGCGCTCTTGCATGCGGACTGGTCGCATTTCGGACTGAACGCGATCTGGTTTGCAGCCTTTGGCGCACCGGTTGCGCGCCGCTTCGGCAGCTGGCGTTTTGTGGCGCTGTGCATTGCAACCGCGCTGGCGGGGGCTGGCACCCATTATGCGCTGCACATTTATGATGCCACGCCGATGATCGGTGCCTCTGCGGCCGTCTCGGGTGCGATGGGGGCGGCGTTGCGTTTTGTCTTTCAGCCCGGCGCACCGCTCGGTCTGGCTTTGGCTTTGCGGCCGGATGAGCCGCTGGCCTATCAGCGTCCCGCCTTGCCCTTGCGTCATGTGCTGCGCGACAGGCGCGTGCTGACTTTTATCATTTTCTGGTTTGTTTCGAATCTGATTTTTGGTGTGGGCGTGCAACCTTTGGGTTTGAGCGAAGGCAGCGTGGCCTGGCAGGCCCATGTCGGCGGATTTCTCGCAGGCCTGCTCCTTTTTTCAATCTTTGATCCCAAGAGATCGGATTTCAGCTTCGAGTTTCGGTGACTTTGGCCGAAAGGCGAAGAACGCATATCTTGTCGGCTGACTTTTTTGCGCCCATCCTCATCAGACTGCAACAGTAGGCGGGAGGACGAGTGCCATGACAGTGTCGCGCATTCTCGCAGTGAAGGGCCGTCAAGTTGCGACGGTCGCACCCGAGCAGACTTTGCATGAAGTCTCTGTTCAACTTTCAACTCAAGGCATAGGCGCGCTGGTCGTCACCGATCACGATGGGCGCGTGGTGGGCATTATTTCGGAACGCGACGTCGTGCGCGCTCTGGCCGAGCGCGGTCCGCGCGCCTTGGGCGATATGGTTGCCAATCATATGACCGAGCGTGTGGTGACCGCGCATGAGGGCACAACGATCAATGCGCTCATGCAGAAAATGACCAGCGGTCGTTTTCGTCACGTGCCGATTGTCGAGGGCGGCAAACTGCAGGGCCTCGTGTCCATCGGCGATGTGGTCAACCACCGTCTTGTGGAGTTCGAAGCCGAACAGCGGGCGCTCAAGGATTATATTGCGACCGCTTGAGCGTGCTTATTCCGTGATGGAGAGAGTGACGCTGCCATCGGCAGCGCGCTCGACCTTGCGATAAAAGCAGGAGCGGCGTCCGGTGTGGCAAGCCTTGCCATC
>CANGRU010000254.1 GCA_947456315.1 Beijerinckiaceae bacterium
CTTCATTAAACTGCTTACCAATAAGAAAAGGGGAGGCACTTTCATGTCCAATCTGCCACTGACGCTCGCTTGCTGGGATTATGACCGCACGCGGCCGCTCATCGATGGGCGCGTGACAGCGAAAGGCATTGATCTGGACGTGCAGATGTTGCGCCCGCGCGTGATGTTTCCGCGCATGCTGGAAGACAAAGAGTTTCACGCGTCCGAATTGTCTCTGGCCTCTTACGTCAGTCTGCTGGGGCGTGGCGACACGACATTTCGCGCGCTCCCGGTCGCAGTCTCGAAAATCTTCCGTCATTCCTGCATTTACATTCGTCCGGGCTCCGGCATCAAAAAGCCCGAAGATCTGCGCGGCAAACGTGTCGGCACGACGCAATGGGGTTCCACCGCCGCTGTGTTCATGAAGGGCATGATCCAGGATGAATATGGTGTCGCGCCTGCCGACATGCATTGGTTCATGGGCGGGCTGGATGCGCCCACCCAAGCCCCGCTTATTCCTTTCACACCGCCTGCCGGTGTGACGCTTGAACTTCTGCCGGACGGTAAGACGCTTGAAGCGATGATGGAAGCCGGCGAGCTGGATGCGCTCTTCTCGATCTATCTGCCCAAAATCTTTTTGAACGGCTCGGACAATTGCAAACGCCTGTGGCCGAATTTCAAAGAGGTCGAGATTGCCTATTACAAAAAGACCAAAATCTTCCCGATCATGCATACGATTGCCATGCGCTCGGATGTGATCGATGCGCATCCCCATGCAGCCAAGAGCCTTTACGATGCGCTGATTGAAGCGCGTGATCTTGCGGTGGAAGGGCTCTACGACACGGATGCGCTGCGCCTCGCGCTGCCCTTTTTGCTCGATCACATCGAAGAAAACTGGCGCGTGTTTGGCCATGATTTCTGGGCCTATGGGCTGGAAGCCAACCGTCCCACGCTGGCAGCGATCGGGCGTTATGTCTTTGAACAAGGGCTTTCTCCCCGGATTGTGAAGCCCGAAGAGATTTTCATGCCCGGTCTGGACTGAGCCGGCATTGACGCGCCCACGTAGCCGTTTAATCTCACTCCAAACCGCCATGCAATGAGCGGGGAGGGGGAGAGACGATGAGGCATTTTCTTCTGGCCGCGGCGCTGACCTGTGCCGTGACAAGTCAAACAGCTTTTGCTGCCGATCAGGCGTTGATTGATGCTGCCAAGAAGGAAGGTGAGCTCAATTGGTATACGACGCAGATCGTCAACCAATATGTGCGCCCTGCCATCACGGCCTTCGAGAAAAAATACGGCATCAAGGTCAATTATTTTCGCGCCAATGCGACCGACATTGCGCTGAAGGTCAGCACAGAAGCCAAAGCCGGAAAAGTTCTGGCCGATGTGGTCGATGGCACAGCCACCAGCGTCATGCTGATGCGCGAAGGTCACATCATGCAATGGGTGCCGCCCAACACGGCGAATTTCGACAAGCAATTTGTCGACGCCAATGGCTATTGGGTGGCCTCCAATTTTTATGTGCTGACACCCGGCATCAACACCGAAATGGTCAAGAAGGCAGATGCCCCCAAAACCTATGCCGATCTGCTCGATCCCAAGTGGAAAGGCAAAATGGTCTGGAATGCCACGCCCTCTGCCTCGGCAGCACCGGGCTTTGTGGGCACCGTGCTCCTCACCATGGGTGAAGAGAAGGGCATGGATTATCTGAAAGCCTTGGCCAAGCAGAATGTCGCGTCTGTCGCGACCTCTGGTCGCCAAGTGCTCGATCAGGTGATCTCCGGTGAATATCCCTTGGCTCTGCAGATTTTCAACAATCACGCGTCGATCAGTGCCGGTCTTGGCGCACCGACCACTTGGGTGCCTTTGGAAACCTCCCTTGCTGTGATCGCCACCATTTCCATCACCAAGGCAACAACCAAGCCCAATGCGGCCAAATTGTTCATGGAGTTCGTCACGTCTGAAGAAGGCCAGAAACTTCTGGCAGAAGCCGGTGAATTGCCGGTGCATCCGAATGTGAAGCCGCTGGATCCGCCTCTGCGTCCGGAAGATGGCAAGTTCAAAGCCATTTTCATTTCACCTGAGCAGCTCGAACAGAGCATGCCGCGCTGGGCCAAAACCTATCAAGAGATTTTCCGCTAAATGACGCGCAAGACAGTTTCTCTCACCCGGCGCGCCTTTACGGGCGCGTTGGGATGTTCACTTTTGTCGCCGGGCGCTTTTGCGCAATCGACAGATTTCGCCAAGCTCGCCCTTGATCGCGCGCCGGATCGTAGTCAGCGCATTCTCAAAGCGGCCAAGAGTGAAGGCACGTTGACGGTCTATGGGTCAGCCCCCATCGATGACATGTCGGCTATTTTCACGGCCTTTGAAAACAAGCATGGCATCAAAGTGCGCTATTGGCGTGCGGGTCCGCAGGAGTTGATCCGCCGAGCTGAAACCGAATATGGCGCAGGCCGCTTTGACGTCGATGTCGTGCAGGCCAATGGTCCGACGCTGGAAGCGATCCGGCGAGAAAATATTTTCCAGAAAATCTGGTCCCCTCTGCATGCGGATCTCTTGCCGCAAGCCGTGCCCGATCATGCTGAATGGATCGGCGAGCGGCTCAATATTATCATCGGCGCTTACAACACCAAATCTGTGCCAGCCTCAGACATTCCGACATCCTATGAAGGGTTTGCCGATCCCAAATGGCTCGGCAAGCTGACAGTCGAGGCAACCGATTACGATTGGTTGGCCACAGTTGTCACCGCCATGGGCGAAGCAAAGGGCATTGAGACGTTCCGTCGCATTGCACGCACGGCAGGTCTGTCTGTGCGCAAAGGCCATACGCTGATCACCACATTGGTGGCCGCCGGCGAAGTGCCGGTGTCGCTCAATGTCTTTTCCTACAAGGTCGAGCAATTGTCGAAAGAGGGCGCGCCCGTTGCCGCACTTGCCATTCCGCCTGCCGTTGGTCGCGTCAATGGCATCGGTGTGGCGCGGCGTCCCCCCCATCCCAATGCAGCGCTTCTCTATTACGAGTTCATGCTGTCGGATGCGCAGCACGTTTTGAAAGAGCGTGATTTCACACCGACCAACCAAAAGGTGCAGGCATTGCCCGCGGGCATGAAGCTCGATTTTGTTGATTCAGCCAAGCTGCTGGATGAAGACGAAAAATGGACGCAGCTCTGGAAAGAGATCACGTCGATCAAGCCGGGGCGTTAGACCCCGGCTTGTTTCTTCAAGCATTGGCAAGCTTCTGCCCGAGCTTTTCGAGCAGCATGGCATGCGCCCGGTCGATCACCGCATCGATCGAGGGCGTGCGCGCCAGCACCTCTGCGGCGGCAGCGGACACTTCTTCGCGTGTGGGCACATGCGGCAGTTGAAGGCTGGCGATTTTGGCCTGCAATTCGGCTGCATCGGGAATATGTGGCAGTGACGCGCGCACGCGTGCTGCAATCTGCTCCACGTCAAACGAGGCGGCCAGATCAGCAGCCGCTTTGTTGATGACGCGCGCTGTCAGTCGGTGCTCATTGTTGAGCACCGATTGCGGCGGCATTTCCAGATCATAGA
>CANGRU010000255.1 GCA_947456315.1 Beijerinckiaceae bacterium
CTGAAGAATATTGTCGGCGTGAAAGATGCGACCGGCAATCTCGCGCGCGTCTCGCAGCAACGCCACGCCATGGGCGCCGATTTCATCCAGCTGTCGGGCGAGGATATGACGGCGGTGGCCTTCAATGCGGCTGGCGGTGTCGGCTGCATTTCGGTTGTCTCGAATGTCGCGCCCAAGCTGTGTGCGCAAATGCAGGAGGCAACGCTCGCGGGTGATTACAAGCGCGCGCTGGAAATCCAGGATCGTCTGGTGCCGCTGCATGAGGCTATTTTCAAGGAGCCGGGCGTGGCGGGTGCCAAATATGGCCTCTCCCTCTTGGGCAAGGTGAAAGACGAGGTGCGTTTGCCGCTGCTTTCTGTCACTGAAGGAACGCGCGCGGTGATCCGCGGCGCGATGATCCAGGCAGGCGTGATCGGCGGCTAAGCCTCACGCATAGATTGATTGGCCACTGGCCGGAGAGAAGAGACGTGGCCCCGAAGACCCAGCCGGAGTTCAAAGTCGTCGCCGACAATCGTCGCGCGCGCTTTGACTATGAGATCGGCGATGCGCTGGAAGCGGGCATCATGCTCACCGGCACTGAGGTGAAAGCCTTGCGCAGCGGCAAGGCCACCATTGCCGAGAGCTATGTCGGGCTTGATCGTGCAGGCGAGCTCTATCTGTTCAATGCGAATATTCCGGAATATTTGCAGGCCAATCGTTTCAATCACGAGCCGCGCCGGCCACGCAAATTGCTGGTCAAATTGCGCGAAGTGGCACGTCTGTCGCAAGCGGTCGAGCGCAAAGGCATGACGATTGTGCCGCTCAAAATCTATTTCAATGAAAAGGGCCGCGCAAAAATCCAGATCGCACTGGGCCGCGGCAAAAATGTCGCCGACAAACGCCAAACCGAAAAAGCCCGCGACTGGAAAAAAGAGCAGGGCCGTTTGCTGCGCGAGCGGGGGTGAGCACCCTCTCCCAGAGGGAGAGGGTCGATGCACACAAGTCGGGCTTGCCCGACTTGTGCATGAACATGTCGAAGTCGGCAACAGCCGACTTCGATGCATCGGGGTGAGGGGTTACGCCCTCATGTCGTTAGACGCTAACCCCTCATCCGGCTGCTTCGCAGCCACCTTCTCCCTCTGGGAGAAGGTTTGCGCGCCTCACTTACGCAAGTCTGCGACGACGCTCTTAAAAACACTCTTGAACATTTTGGGCGTCAGCACGCCCGTGTTCGTATTGTAGCGCGAGCAATGATAGCTGTCGTAAAGCCGCACAGTCCCCGCCTCATGCACAACGCCATGGGCGAATGGCATGGCCGATAATTTTGAGCCCAGCGCGCGCACCACGCTTTCATGGGCAATCCGCCCGAGCGCGACAATGGCGCGCAGATTTTTCATCTCGTCGAGAGACGCCAGCAGAAAAGCACGGCAGGTGTTGATCTCTGCAGGTGTGGGTTTGTTTTGCGGGGGCACGCAGCGCACGGCATTGGTGATGCGGCAATCGACCAGCGTCAGCCCGTCATCAGGCCGCTCGTCATAAGTGCCTTTGGCAAAGCCGTGTTCGATGAGGGTTTCGTAGAGAAGGTCGCCCGCCCAATCGCCCGTAAAAGGCCGGCCTGTGCGATTTGCGCCGCGCAAGCCCGGTGCGAGGCCCACGACCAGCAGACGCGCCGATGTGTCACCAAAAGAGGGGACAGGCGCATTGTGCCAATCGGGATAGAGCGCGCGCGCCTCATTGCGAAAGGCAACAAGGCGCGGGCAAAGCGGGCAGTCGCGTCCCGGGGCGGGCTTTTGAGTTGAACGAACCATGCCCCGAAACTAACGCTTCAGTGTCAGGTGTCGAGCATCTCGTCAGAACCGGCCGGACGGCGCTCACGCGGGGCGCGTTCCACCGGATCACGACCAACCTTGTTGGCCATATGCAGGAGATCGATGAATTCATCCGCCTGACGGCGCAGATCATCGGCCACCATGGGCGGCTGGGTGGTGATGGTCGAGACGACCGACACGCGCACGCCCTTGCGCTGAACAGCGGCGACCAGCGAACGGAAGTCGCCATCACCCGAGAACAGCACCATGTGGTCGATGTGTTCAGCCATTTCCATGGCATCGACTGCGAGTTCGATATCCATCGAGCCCTTGACCTTGCGGCGGCCCATCGAGTCGACGAATTCCTTCGTCGGCTTGGTCACAACCGAAAAGCCATTGTAATCGAGCCAGTCGATCAACGGGCGGATGGAGGAATATTCCTGATCCTCAATGAGGGCGGTGTAATAAAAGGCCCGGACGAGGCGTCCCTTACCCTGAAATTCCTTGAGCATGCGCTTGTAGTCAATGTCGAAGCCGAGAGATTTGGCTGTGGCGTAAAGATTGGCGCCATCGATGAACAGGGCAATACGTTCTTGGGACATGCTTGAAAACTCGTCTGGTCTCAGTCGTGAAAAGGAGGAATTTCGCTCAAATCCCGCTGAAAAGACCCCTTGAAATAAGGGGGTCACGCTCTTTGATCAAATCCCATGCCGGGGCAGGAGGCTGGTGCCAGACTCAAGGACCGGGGCAATGGCACCACATTCCTCCCGGGGGCAGGGTCAGTCAAGTAAAGTTGGCAAAAAAGTTGATCTGAAAAGGGTTTGCGTAAAGCTTAGGCTTGTTTTAGGGGGCCTAAACAGGTCGGGCTGCGACATAATTCGACGCCCCGATCCCCCTGTGGCCTCCCCTGAAGGGAGCCTCTTTTGGTTGCCACCCCGTGGGCTTTCGTGTAGGACGGGGCCAATCACGCCCCTCCTCTCTTTTTTAGGGAACGTCGCCCCATGGCACGCGTCACCGTCGAAGATTGCATCGACAAGGTCGAAAACCGTTTTGAACTGGTGCTGGTCGCCAGCCACCGCGCCCGTATGATCTCCTCGGGTCAGCAGATCACGGTTGACCGCGACAATGACAAAAACCCCGTCGTTGCCTTGCGCGAAATCGCTGATTCCACGCAGGCGCCGGAAGATCTCAAGGAAGATCTGATCCACTCACTGCAGAAGCATGTCGAAGTTGACGAGCCCGAATCCGAAGTCGTGCCCGCGCTCAATGCAACGGCAGCCGATCTGGGCGGCAATGTCGATGGCGACATGCAGTTTGATCGCATGACCGAAGAAGACCTGTTGCGCGGCCTTGAAGGTCTCGTGCCTCCGGCTGCAACGGATGACGACGCGGAATAAGCTCCGGCTTCGCTGTCTTGTTTTAAAAAGGGCGTCGACCTCGGGTTGGCGCCCTTTTTCATTTGCCTGTTGTCACTGATGCTCTTGATGTCCGATAGTAGGATCAATGATTTGCGCGCTGTGCGCTGAGCCTGTGAGATAACGCCCTGAATAAGATGATGCGCCAATACGAACTCGTGGATCGGGTGCGGAAATACAATCCGCAAACGGACGAGGACCTTTTGAACCGCGCTTATGTATACGCCATGAAGGCGCATGGGGCGCAGAAGCGCGCATCCGGCGACCCCTATTTTTCTCATCCCCTCGAAGTCGCCGCCATTCTGACAGATTTGAAGCTGGACGATGCGAC
>CANGRU010000256.1 GCA_947456315.1 Beijerinckiaceae bacterium
CGGGCGTCTCGAAAACGCAATTGCAGCCGGACAAGCCGGTCCGCTACCATAAGGCATGGCCGCCACTGTCGCCCTTGAACCTTTTCGTGAATCGCTGGTTTTTCTAGCGACGGCAGCAATTGTTGTGCCGTTGTTTCGACGCCTGAAGATCTCGCCCGTCATCGGCTTTCTCGGTGCGGGCATTTTGCTGGGGCCCGCGGCGCTTGGAAAATTCGGCGATCTATCGCCAATCCTGAAAGCACTGACCTTTTCGGAAGTCGACGAAATGAAGCTCTTTGCGGAGCTTGGCGTCGTCTTTCTTCTGTTCATGATCGGGCTTGAATTATCTTTTGAGCGCTTGAACCGCATGCGCAAACTGGTCTTCGGGCTTGGCGCTTTGCAGGTGACTTTATGTGGCTTTGCACTGGGTGCTCTGGCTTTGTTCTTGGGTGAGAGTATTGCCTCCGCCAGTGTCATTGGTGGCGCACTCGCTTTGTCATCAACGGCCATCGTCATTCCCGTTTTGCTGGAGCGCAAACGCATGCGCGTGGCAGCGGGGCGCGCGTCCTTCTCGATCCTGCTGTTTCAAGATCTGATGATTGCGCCTTTGTTGTTCATGGTCGCTATGCTGAGTGCAGGCAGCTATGCAGGCTTTAACGCAGGTGCTCTTTACGCGCTTGTTCCCGCTATTCTCGGGCTTGTACTGATTGTGGGCATTGGTCGCCTCTTCTTGCGCCCTCTGTTCCGGCAAGTGGCCTATGCGCGATCACCCGAATTTTTCATGGCGGCTTGTCTGCTTGTGGTCATTGGCACAAGTGTTCTGGCAGCCGCCAGCGGTCTACCTATGACGCTTGGCGCTTTTATGGCCGGGCTCTTGCTCGCAGAAACAGAATATCGTCGCCAGATTGAAGTGACGATCGAGCCGTTCAAAGGTCTTTTGCTGGGGCTGTTCTTCGTTTCAATGGGAGCTGGTCTTGATATAGGCCGTGTGTTGCAAAATCCGCTTCTGATGCTGGGTTTGGTGCTTGGCCTCATTGTGATCAAAGCCATCTTGATTTATGTCGCCGGGCGGATTGCGGGTGTTTCAAGTGAAGTGGCGCACGAAAGCGCATTGGTGCTCGCACCAGGTGGTGAATTTGCGTTTGTCATGCTGGGTGCGGCCATGGCTGGTGGCATTGTGCCTGCCACAACAGGGGGCGATCTGATGATCGTGGTCACCCTGTCCATGTTGCTGATCCCAAGCCTTGCCAGCGCCGCTGTGCGCGTGGTCAAGCCTGATCCAGATGCTGATATTTATGGGCTGCGTGATCTTGCCCCACCTCCTGATGATGGTGATGCGCCAGTGCTGATTGCAGGTTTTGGCCGCGTCGGCAAACTGGTCAGCGAATTACTGATGCGCCACAAGATTCCCTTCGTCGCCGTGGATGGCGATGCGAGACTTGTGGCGAACGAGCGCAAAAGCGGCACGCCCATCTATTGGGGCAATGCGAGTGATCCGGAATTGCTGCGCCGCTGCGGTATTGCCCGCGCGCGTGGCCTTGTTGTGACGATGGACATTCCACAAGCCGTCGAGCGCGTGGTGCAAGCCGCACGCAATGAGCGCAAAGATCTGGTCATTGTTGCACGTGCGCGTGATGCACAGCATGCTCATCATCTCTATGAAATTGGCGCGAGCGATGCGATCCCTGAGACGATTGAAGCAAGCCTGCAATTGTCAGAAAGCCTGCTTGTCGATATTGGCGTGCCGATGGGGTTGGTCATCGCATCCATTCACGAGAAGCGCGATGAATTCCGCAAAATTTTGCAGGACGGAAACGGAAACGCGCGCCCAAGGCGCGCGATCAGGTCGTCAACCCGCGCTGGCTCGTGACCAACGCGGGCATAGGCGAGACAAGTGCTTACTTGCCTTCTTCCGGATAGGCCTTGCGGATTTTTTCCAATAGCTCCGGTGTGATGTTGGCGACATCCTGCACGAGCTTTTGAACATCCTCGCCCTTCATCGGGTCCAGCCCCATGGACAAGCGCTCGAGATCAGCGGCAAAGGCCTTGTCCAGCATGGTGGCGTCAAATGAACGGCGCAAAGCCTCGACACGATCATTGGGTGTCTTGGGTGTTGTGAAATATGAAATGCCGATGTCCGAGGCCGACATGATAGCGGTCAGAATCTGCTTCTTTTCCTGCGTATCGGCAGTCTCAATGGCGGTTGGCACATTGGGCAATTCCGGCAGACGCTTCAGACCGAATTGCGACAAGACCTGGATGCTGCCATCTTTGAACCAGGAAGGCTTGGCCCCGCGCACTGCTTCATAAGCGGTCGAGTGACCTTCAACCTCGCCGCGCTCCACGGCAAACATGGCTTCATTCGAGCCTTTATAGCCCATCACCAGTTTGAATTTGGTGCCCAGCACATTGTTGAGCACGAGCGGATAGATCGACACTGTCGAGCCTGCACCCGTGCCGCCCAATGTGGCTTCGCGCTTCATCGCATCTTCAAGTGTTTTCACAGGCGATGTCTTCCAGGTGAAAACAATATTCACCAGCGGACTGACGCGGCCAACCCAAGCGAGCTCGGCTGTCTTGAAGCGCACACCATTGGTGCCAAGCTTTTCATCCAGCGCAATGGTGGGCGCGCCAAGGCCGATCACCGTGCCGTCTTTAGGCGACGTCGCGTAGATCTGGTTGACGGCGAGGAAGGAGCCCGCCCCCGGCATGTTGCGCACCACAACTGTCGGATTGCCCGGAATGTGCTTGCCCATATGCTGCGCAATCATGCGCGAATAAATGTCGTTGCTGCCGCCTGTGGCATAGCCGAGCAGGAACTCGACCGTCTTGCCTTTGTAAAATTCGGCCGGAGCCTGCGCTTGCGCGGCGCCAGAAACGAGCAAAGCGCCCAAGGCGCCCGCTGTGATTTTTTTCATAACACGCATGTAATCCTCCCAAGCCGCTGAGCCTTGATGGCATGAGCTTGCCTATGCCTTCCCGATAATCGATCTGGGGGACGGAATCTACCCCGTGAACAAGCCATTGGGGCAAGCTCGGGCCTCACGCCTTGCACAAGCCGCGCGTCGGGGCCATGTTGGAGCCATCATGGTCATCAACAACGGACAACCGAACTTCGACGCGGGCGGGCTTGTGGGCCTGAATACGCGTTCGCGTGAGATTTTCCGCTCGATTGTGGATTCCTATCTGGCCACCGGCGAGCCGGTCGGCTCGCGCCATCTCTCGCGCCTGCTCCCGATCACGCTTTCACCAGCCTCCATCCGCAATGTGATGCAGGATCTGGAAGAGCTTGGCCTCGTCTACGCGCCCCATACGTCAGCTGGTCGTCTGCCCACCGAAACAGGCTTGCGCTTTTTCGTCGACGCCATGCTCGAATTTGGCGCGCCCTCAGACGAAGAGCGTCGAAAAATCGATGCCGAGGTCAAGGCGGCCTCGCAGGACCGCACGCTCGAAGGTGTGCTGACAGAGGCCTCGAGCCTGTTGTCGGGCCTCACACGCGGCGCGGGCGTGGTGCTCACCACCAAAGACAATATTCGCCTGAAACACATC
>CANGRU010000257.1 GCA_947456315.1 Beijerinckiaceae bacterium
GCCCTTGTGCCGAGCCTGCCCGGTCAACCTCATATCGAGATTGTCGATCTCGCCTTGGCGCGCGATGATCAGGCGGTTTTGCAATATCTGGCCGCTTTTGCCGATCCCTGGCCGCAGGCTTTGTCGCTCTATCGTGCCGGTGGTGACAGTTTGCAATTGGCGGGCACTCTGACGCGCTCGGCTATTTTGGGGGCGTGTCTGGATGCTGTGGGATCTGGTCCCACAGGACGGTTTGATCGCGCCACGCGGTTTCGTGTGTCGATGCAAGGCGGCGCTTTGTCTTCGGTCAGTGATGCAGATGTCTTTGCGGGACGCAATCTTTTGGCGATTGCGGGGCCTGACGGGCATTGGGAGCTGATGGGGTTCGGGCGCGCTGAACTTGTGGGCGACAATATCTGGCAGATTTCGCGCCTGCTGCGCGGGCTGGGTGGCGAAGATTATCTGGCCGCGCGTGTGGTGCCTGCCGGTGCGCGCGTGGTGAAAGTAGATGAGGCTTTGTTTCCTCTGGCCACGGGCTTTTCGACTTTGGGCGTGACGAGCCAATGGCGCATCGGCCCGCAACGGCGTGATCCATCGGATGCCTCTTATCTCACCTTCGAGGCGACACCCGGACCTTTGGCGTTGAAACCTTTCGCGCCTGTGCGCGCCAGTGCCAAGCGCGGGATCGATGGCATCCAGATTTCCTTTCTGCGTCGCACGCGGCGTGATGGCGATATGTGGGAAGGCCTTGATGTGCCGCTTGGCGAAATGTCCGAGAGTTACATTGTCGAATGTCTGGGTGCTGATGGTGTTGTGCTGCGCAGTTTCACAGTCGCAGGCACCTCATGCCTCTATCCGAGTGCACAAGAATTAGCGGATTTTGGTGCGCAGCAGACGCTGCTGCATCTGCGCATTGCGCAATGGAGCGCATCTGTCGGGCGCGGTTTTGATTTGCGCGCAGACGTTATTGTTTCCTGATCTTTTTTGAGGTTTTCCATGTCTGATACGAGCCGCCTTGGCCTGCCGCGGATCGATGCCGCACAATCGCAAAAGCATGTCACGCATAATGAGGCGCTTGATCGGCTTGATGCCCTGCTGCATTTGTCGGTGGCCGCACGCAATCTTGTCACGCCACCTGCTAATCCGGGTGAGGGCTGGCAAGGGCTGGTTGGCAGTGCACCGACCGGTGCCTTTGCAGGACATGCGTTGCAAGTCGCCTCCTGGAATGATGGGGCGTGGGATTTTTATCCCCCGCGCAAGGGCTGGCGTGCTTATGTGGAGAGTGATGCGGCTCTATTTATTTTCGATGGTGCCGATTGGGTCCGGCTGCGTGTCGAGATCAGCGAAGCGCAAAATCTCAGGTTTCTGGGTGTCGGAACCGCTGCGGATTCACAAAATCCGATTTCCTTCAAAGCCAATGCTTTGCTGTTTACACCTGTGCCTGCGGGCCAAGGCGGCACGGGTGATGTGCGCATTGCGCTCAACCGTGAACAGGCCAGCAATACGGTCTCGCAACTTTATCAATCGAACTGGTCTGGTCGTGTCGAAACAGGCCTGATGGGCGATGACAAATACCGCATCAAAGTCTCGGCTGATGGTGCGGCGTGGAAGGAAGCGCTTGTCGTCGATCCGGTCACGGGGCGCGTGAACTTTCCTAACGGGTTTGCTGATCTGCGTGCGCCTGACCCCAAGGCGCAGGTGGTGACCAAGGGCAACAGTATTCTGTTTGCGCCGTTCAATGCGGCGGAAGGTGGCACGGGTGATGTGCGCATTGCGCTCAATCGTGAACAGGCCAGCAATACGGTCTCGCAGCTTTATCAATCGAACTGGTCTGGTCGTGTCGAAACCGGCCTGATGGGCGATGATAAATACCGCATCAAGGTTTCGCCGGACGGGTCGGCGTGGAAGGAAGCGCTTGTGGTCGATCCGGTCACGGGGCGTGTGAACTTTCCCAATGGGTTTTCTGATCTGACTCTTGCACCAGCGACCACTGGCCTCAATCTGCTGGAAGATGGTGGCCGTTTTGCCGGCAATCCGGAGCCTGTCACGGGGGCTGTGGCGACTTTTGCGGATGCGACTTGGCTGACGAGTGTGAATGGTGCGACACGCGTCAATTATGGCGTGGCGCGGCCCAGTGCGACACTCAATGCTAATATTGCGGATCTGTTGAACAAGATCAGGCCCGCCAGTGCGCAGGCCTCGGCGACAGAGTTTTTTGTGCTGCAAGTGACAGCCGGCACAGGTGTGGTGTCGCCTGTGAGCGTTCAATCGGTCAATTATTATCCGGCCCTGTCGAGCTCTCGCAATGTCGGGCGTGGCGTCACGGCGGGGCTTTATTTCCGCGTCATCAGCGGCGCATTGGTGCTGGCGCCCACTGACAATATCACGCGCCTGCTGATCGATGGTGTGTCGCATGATCTGTGGACGGATTCTGCTGCGCGTGTGTTCACGGCCGCGCAGGGCTGGAAGCAGATGCAAATGTGGCAGGCCCCTGCGGGTGGCTCTGTTGCGGCCTTCTGGCCGATGCGTGTCACGCCGGGCAGTGTGGTGCTGGTGGCTACGCCCTTTGTGGCTTCCGGCTTGCAAACATTCGCGACAGATCTCGGGCCGCTGCCCTCGCAACGTGTGTGGAGGTGAGCCATGGCCGCCCGCAACTGGACTGCGAGTTTGGCCGCTATTATCTCGGAAGAAGGCGGCTTTGCCGACAATCCCGGTGATCCGGGTGGTGCGACCAATATGGGCATCACACGCGCGACTTTGGCTGCCTTTCGCGGGCGGTCTGTGTCGCGTGAAGATGTGCTGATGCTCGAGAAGGCGGAAGCCGCGCAGATTTATCGCACGCTTTATTGGCAGGCGATCGGCGCGGATGATCTGCCAAGCGGACTTGATCTGGCTTTGTTTGATGATGCGGTCAATTCGGGACCGCATGCCGCCATCGGCGATTTGCAGCGCGCTTTGCAAGTCTATCCGGACGGAGTGATCGGCCCGCAAACACGCACGGCGCTGGCCAGCCAGCCTTTGGCCTCTGTGATTGCCGCACTGTGCGCGGCGCGTTTGGCGCGGCTCAAAACACTTCCGCATTTTTCTCTGTTTGGGCGCGGCTGGACGCGCCGCATTCAGCGCATCGCGCGCGCCGCCAAAGCGCTCGCGTCACAAGAGCCGGGGCTGACCCCGGTGCAACCCGCCGCGAGATCCGCGGCTACGACGAAAGGAAAATCTATGGCTGAGACGGATACGATTGAGACCAAGCCCTTCTGGGCTTCGCAGACCATCTGGTCGTCTGTTGCGGTGATTGGCTCGTCCGTCACCGGGGCTTTGCTGGCCTGGAAGGGCAATGACATTGCGGGCTTTGGTGCGGCGCTGACCGCGCTGCTGGGCGGGGTCAATGCCATTGTTGGCCGCGTGCGTGCCAAATCGGCGATTGGCTGAGGGGATTCCCTCAGCCGCGCAAACGGGTTAGACCTCGTTCATCGCCGGTTCACGCAGGCCGTGGCAGGGTTGGGGCATGGGAACAATGCTGACAATGGTGGCTATGACCGCC
>CANGRU010000258.1 GCA_947456315.1 Beijerinckiaceae bacterium
AGATTACATGATCGTCATCGGTCTCGTTCGCCGCTGATTTCTGCCATTCAGAGCAAGAGCTAGGCGAGAGGCACGAAGGCTGGGCATAAGCCCGCCTGCGTGGCTTGGTCGCGGTTGACTCATTTTGTCAGACTCAGGCACCGTCATTCTGTCAGCCAAAGACCCCACGCGGAAGAGAGCGGCACATGATGCCGCCGCCGAAGGCGCAACCGCCCCGGAAACGCTCAGGCCAAAGGACCGCGAGGGGATGACACTCTGGAAAGCGATCAGCCAACACGCGGCTTGATCCACCGAAGGGCGTAACCGCGCCTCTTGCTTGCAAGAGATGCGGGAAATCTCTCAGGGACACGGACAGAGGGGGCGCGTGAGGACAGCTTGTGGCTGGCCTCAGCAGAAGCGCGCTCGCATGTCTGGTGATGAATGGCTGATGGTTCCGACACTCTCCCGCTGGCGGTGACACCGCTCAACGCGCTGCATCGCGCGGCGGGTGCACGCATGGTGCCTTTTGCTGGCTACGATATGCCGGTGCAATATCCCGACGGGATTCTTGCCGAACATTTGCACACGCGCGCGCAAGCGGGGCTGTTTGATGTCTCGCATATGGGTCAGGCCTTTCTGTCGGGCGCCCATGTCATCGCGCGCTTCGAGACATTGGTGCCGGGCGATATTGCAGCGCTTGCACAAGGGCGCATCCGCTACACGCAATTGCTGAACGACGAGGGCGGTATTCTCGACGATATGATGGTGACGCGGCTTGCCGATGATCGCCTGTTTCTGGTGGTGAATGCCGCCTGCAAACATCAGGACTTCGCCCATATCGCGCGCGCTCTGCCTGATCTCAAACTCGACATTCTCGACACACGCTCTTTGCTGGCACTGCAAGGGCCTCTGGCCTCGGCTGTCTTGTCGGCGCTTCTGCCCGGCGTTGAGCTGATGCCGTTCATGTCGGCGCAAAACGTCACCTACAATGGTGTTGAGCTCTACATCTCGCGCTCGGGTTATACAGGCGAAGACGGCTATGAAATCTCCGTGCCCGATGCACAGGCTGAAAGCTTCGCCCAGACATTGCTCGCGGACACACGCGTCAAACTGATCGGCTTGGGCGCGCGCGACTCGTTGCGGCTTGAGGCGGGCCTGTGCCTCTATGGCCATGACATCGACACGACAACAACACCGATTGAAGGTGATCTCATCTGGTCGATCTCCAAGCGCCGCCGCGCGGAGGGTGGTTTCCCCGGTGCGGCACGCGTGCAGCAGCACATCGCACAAGGCGCGCCGCGCAAGCGCGTTGGCCTTGCGCTGGAGGGTAAAGCGCCGGCGCGTGAAGGCGCAGAGATCGCCGATAGCACAGGCGCGATTGTCGGCCGCGTGACGTCGGGCGGTTTTGCGCCCTCGCTGCAAAAGCCCATTGCCATGGGCTATGTCGATGCCGCGCATGCGGCCGTCGGCACATCCCTCAATCTCATCGTGCGCGGCAAAGCTTTGCCCGCGCAGGTCGTCACCTTTCCCTTTGTTCCCACGCGCTACTATCGAGGCAAATGATGTCGCAGACCCGCTACACCAAGGATCATGAATATATCCGCGTCGACGGCGATGTCGGGACGGTCGGCATTACCGATTTTGCGCAGAAGCAATTGGGCGATGTCGTCTTCGTGGAATTGCCGCAGACCGGCAAAGCTGTCGCCAAAGGCGCGGAAGCCGCTGTCGTTGAAAGCGTGAAAGCCGCCAGCGAAGTCTATGCGCCGGTGTCTGGCGAAGTGGTCGATGTGAACAGCGCGATCGAAGGCCAGCCCGGCCTCGTCAATGAAGATCCCTCCGGCAAGGGCTGGTTCTTGAAGCTCAAGATCACCAATGCAGACGAGCTGGCCGATCTGATGGATGAAGATGCCTACAAGGCGTTTGTCACTTCTTGCGGTTGAGGATATTTCGCCATGCGTTATTTGCCGCTTTCTGACATAGATCGCAGTGACATGCTGGCACGCATCGGCGTGTCGCAGATTGATGAGCTCTTTGCGGATGTGCCATCGCCGTTGCTCTTGAAAGAGCCGCTTGATCTGCCACGCCGCAAGGGCGAGCTCGATGTTGCGCGCCAGCTGTCCCGCATGGCGTCTCGCAATGTGGCCGCTTCTTCCGTGCCGTTTTTTGTGGGCGCTGGCGCTTACAAACATCATGTGCCGGCGACCGTTGATCATCTCGTGCAGCGCTCGGAGTTTCTGACGAGCTACACGCCCTATCAGCCGGAAATCTCGCAAGACACGCTGCAATATTTGTTCGAGTTCCAGACGCAGGTTGCTTTGCTCACCGGCATGGATGTGGCCAATGCCTCCATGTATGACGGCTCGACCGGCACAGCTGAGGCCGTGCTGATGGCGCATCGTGTCACGCGGCGTAAAAAGGCGGTGCTGTCGGGTGGCCTGCACCCGCATTATGCCGAAGTCGTGCGCACGCAATCGCAGCTGGCCAGCGATGAGGTTGTCACGCTTGATCCGGACGTGCGTGCAACCGAAGATATTCTGTCGCAAATTGATGACACCACGTCTTGCGTGGTCGTGCAGACGCCCGACTTTTTCGGCAATCCGCGTGATCTCACGGCCATCGCCGACAAGTGTCATGCGAATGGCGCGCTGCTGATTGCGGTCTTCACCGAAGTGGTGTCGCTCGCGGCATTGAAATCACCGGGTGCGATGGGCGCTGATATTGTGGTCGGCGAGGGCCAGTCCATCGGCAATGCGTTGAACTTCGGCGGGCCCTATGTCGGCCTCTTTGCCACGCGCACCAAATATGTGCGCCAGATGCCGGGCCGTCTCTGTGGCGAGACACTCGATGCCGAAGGCCGTCGCGGTTTTGTGCTCACCCTCTCGACGCGCGAGCAGCACATCCGCCGCGACAAGGCGACGTCCAACATCTGCACCAATTCGGGCCTCTGCGCGCTCGCTTTCACCATTCACATGACATTGCTCGGCGAAGCCGGATTGAAGCGTCTGGCACGCATCAATCATGCTCATGCTGTGCAGCTCTCGGGGTTGCTTGCGGGTGTGAAGGGTGTCGAAGTTCTCAACCAGACCTTCTTCAACGAATTCACCATCCGCGTGCCGGGCAAGGCTGCGCAGGTGATTGAAAAGCTCGCGGCCAAAGGCGTGCTCGGCGGTGTGCCCGTGTCGCGTTTGCTGCCGGGCATGGGGCTCGATGATCTGATCATCGTCGCCAATACGGAAGTGAATACGGATGAAGACCGCGCCAGCTTTGTGGCCGCGCTGACGGAGGTGCTGTGATGCTGAACAATCAGGGACGCCCCACTGCACCCAAAGACACGGCTGCAAGCCAGCACAAGACCTTCACCGGCAATCGCGGCTTGCAAATGGAAGAAGCGCTTCTGTTTGAAGCCGGTCGCCTTGATGTCACAGGCGTTGATCTCGATGAACCCGCGCCCTTCATCTCACGCCTTGGCGCACTCGTGCGTGTTGAAGAGATCGGTCTGCCGGGCC
>CANGRU010000259.1 GCA_947456315.1 Beijerinckiaceae bacterium
AGCCCGCTACATGACGCTGGAAACAATCGCCCCATTAAGCGATAATCACATCGTCGGGCTGCCCGCCGTGGCGACCTGACCAACTCGCCAAGACCGGCGATGGCGGTGATCAGCGCCAGCTTGTTACACCACGCTCCGGGACACGACCCGCTGATTTCTGGGAATGCGGCTTAAAAGGCCGAATGCGGACTAGTGAATTGCCGCTGCGCCAGGGGCCTTTGAGCTTGTGCGCGCGCTCTGGCGCCGGCGCGGGGCGATCTCGAAACTTGGGCGTAACGAAAATCCCTCGTGGGAAGTTGAAGTTGTTGGCGATGGGGACGAGATGGGCCGCAGCCTCGACTGCGACCGCGCGCGCCCAGTCGGCGGCTGGGTTCCTCTGGCGCAAGCAAGTCAAGTTCATGTTCAGGATGCTCCTAGCTGCTGATTTGGCGCCTATGTCCGCGCCGCCGCGCGGTTCTGGGTAAGCACATTCCGGGCGATTCCAATGTCATTGCCCGGAGGATGCCAGGCGCCTCCAGTCTGCAGTTCGTGATGTGTCTTGAGTTTCGGCTCTCACGGATGGCACGCAATTCGGCATGGTCAATCACTCGGCTGGAGATTGTGTCTCAGTGAACGGAAACAACCCATGGTTGATCCAGTCCCATTTTCGCGATTACCGGAGTCAGGCTCCACCTGGGGTTGAGGGCGGTTCTGTCCTCGGCCGCCCCCGGGCTGCAGGCTGGTACGGCCTTTGCTTTCCGGCGTGCATGGTCTGTCGCAGCATGCGGCGGACGCGATAAATGAGGGGTTACCTATGAGCGTTCGTACCTTGAAGCTCGCCTGCGCGGCTGCTGCCCTTTTTGTAGGCGCCTCGTTTCAGGCATCTGCCCAAACAGCCGTCAAATTCGCCCTGGACTGGAAGTTCGAGGGGCCTTCCGCGCCCTATTTCGTCGCCATCGACAAGGGCTACTACAAGGCTGAAGGCCTTGATGTGACCGTCGACAGTGGTCCCGGCTCGGTGGCGGGCATCGCCCGTGTGGCGGCTGGCGCCTATCCCATCGGCTTCTTCGACATCAACTCCCTCGTGAAGTTCCGCGACCAGAACCCGGACCAGAAGGTTCAGGCAGTCATGATGGTCTATGATGTGCCGCCTTTCGCCATCGTCAGCCTCAACAAGGCCGGGATCAAGGCTCCGAAGGATCTGGAAGGCAAGCTGCTCGGCGCTCCCGCGCCCGATGGCGCCTTCGCTCAGTGGAAAGCCTTCGTGAAGGTCAACAAGTTTGATGATTCAAAGGTGAAGATCGAGAATGTCGGCTTCCCCGTGCGCGAGCCCATGCTGGCCCAGGGCAAGGTGGACGCCATCACCGGCTTCTCCTTCTCCTCCTATTTCAACCTGCTGCAGAACAACATCAAGGCCGAGGACATTTCGGTCATGTTGATGAGCGACCATGGCCTCGTGCTCTATGGCAACGCCATCATGGTCAATCCCGAATTCGCCAAGGCCAACCCTAAGATCGTCGCCGGCTTCGTCCGCGCCACGGTCAAGGGCTTCATCGACACGGCGAAGGATCCCGACGCCGCGATCAAGTCGGTGATGAAGCGCAACGAAACGGCTGACGAGAAGATCGAGCTCGACCGCCTCAAGATGGCCCTTCGCGACAATATGGCGACCCCCTGGGTGAAGGCCAATGGCGTGGGCGGCATTGATGCGGCCCGTTTCGCCAAGTCCATCGACCAGATCGCCGACACCTATGAGTTCAAGAACCGCCCGAAGGCTGAAGACCTCTTCACCTCCGAGTTCCTGCCCCCGGCCTCAGAGCGCAAGCTCTGAGCCGCAACGTCTTGCGCCAGCGTCTGAAAGGGCAGGCATCGTGATTGTTCTGGATGACGTTTCGCTCGCCTATGCCGGCCGAACCGGCCCGGTGCTGGCTCTGCAAGGAACCAGCATCGCCGTCGCCAAAGGGGAGTTCGCCGCGGTCGTCGGCCCCTCGGGCTGCGGCAAATCCACCCTCATGAAGCTCGTCACCGGCCTCGTGAAGCCAACGTCGGGCAAGGTGACGGTGGATGGGCGCCCGGTGACCGGGCCTGTCAAACTGGCGGGCATGGCGTTCCAGAACGCCAATCTGCTGCCCTGGCGCACGGTCATCGACAATATCCTGCTCCCGCTGGAGATCGTGGAGCCCTATCGCTCCAGCTTCCGCGCCAGGAAGGATGAGTTCCGGGCCCGTGCCGAAAAGCTCCTGGACACCGTGGGCCTCACCGGGTTCGGCGACCGTTTCCCCTGGGAGCTCTCGGGCGGCATGCAGCAGCGCGCCTCCCTGTGCCGCTCCTTGATCCATGAGCCCGCCCTGCTGATGCTCGACGAGCCCTTCGCCGCGCTCGACGCCTTCACCCGCGAGGAATTGTGGTGCGTGCTGCGCGACGTCTGGCAGCGGCTGGGCTTCACCGTCGTGCTCGTGACCCATGACCTTCGCGAAGCCGCCTTTCTGGCGGACACGATCCATGTGATGAGCGCCCGTCCGGGCCGCATCATCGAGACCCGCACAGTCCAGTTCCCCCGGCCGCGCGAGCTGGAGGTCTGCTACGAACCGGCCTTCTCCGAACTGGTGCTGGCTTTGCGCAACAAGATTGCGGAGGTGCGCAAGGCATGACACGCAGGATCGAAATCCTCGCGCCCTGGCTCTTCACCATCGGGCTCTTCGTCATCTGGGAAGTCATCTGCAAGGGCTTCAACGTGGCCAGCATCATTCTGCCGGCGCCCTCGGAAATCTGGGCGGCGGCCCTGCGCTACTGGTCGCCCCTTCTGAAAAACTCCCTGGTCACCTTGTGGACCACGCTCGCGGGCTTTCTGCTGGCGGTGGGCTTCGGGCTGCTGCTCGGCCTCTTCGTCGGGTGGTCGCGGACCATTTATCGCGGCCTCTATCCCGTGATGATCGGCTTCAACTCGATTCCCAAAGTGGCGGTCGTGCCGATCCTCGTGATGTGGTTCGGCATTGGCGAAGTGCCCGCCATCCTCACCGCCTTCCTGATCTCCTTCTTCCCCGTGGTGGTGAATGTGGCGACGGGTCTCGCCACCATCGAGCCGGAGCTGGAGGATGTGCTGCGCGCCCTGGGCGCCTCCAAGCTCGACGTCATGCGCAAGGTCGGCATCCCCCGCGCCATGCCTTATTTCTTCGGCTCGCTGAAAGTCGCCATCACCCTCGCTTTCGTCGGCGCGGTCGTGTCGGAGACCATCGCCGCCAATGCGGGGCTCGGCCATCTCATGACGCAGGCAGGCTCCAATTTCCAGATGCCGCTGGTCTTCGCCGGGCTTCTGGCTCTGGCGATCGAGGGCATCGGCATGTATGCGGTCACAGCCTGGTTGGAAGGCCGGATGACCGGGTGGGCGTTCCGTTCCCAGCAGAGCGCAGGCGGATGAGCTTTTCGCCAGCCCCTTGCAGCAGGCGCCTCGCAAGCTCAGTGCGCCCCCTGTCTGATGACGCGCCTGCCGTTTTGATGGG
>CANGRU010000260.1 GCA_947456315.1 Beijerinckiaceae bacterium
CGCTCAATTGCGAATATCAGATCTTCAACACATCAGGGCATGAACGTGCCCGCCTGTCATGCACCAATGATCTGCCGCTGGCCCTCAACCATTACCACAATGAAGATTTCATCTTCGCCAATGACTTCAAATTTCCGGAACGCTCGGGGCCTGAAAACCGCTTTCAAGGCGAGGGGGAACATTCCACCTATGACCGCAAAAAGAATGGCGGACAGATCAACATCTGGGAGACCAACTTCGTCCAGGATCTGACGGCGTTCAAACTCTACGAGCTCAACACCCGCGGCAAAGGCTCGCGCAATGTGTTCTTCCAGCTCGCTGACGGCACAATGCATTCGCATACGTCCGAAATACCGGTCGGTCGTTACAAGAAAGCCCATCGCCATGCAGCGGGCACGCATGTCCATGCCGTGTCAGGCTCGGGCTATTCGCTGTTGTGGTATGAAGGTGACGACAAATTTGTCGAACTGCCCTGGCGCCATGGCATTATGTATACGCCGCCGTTCTGGATGTTCCATCAGCATTTCAACACGTCTGATGCACCAGCCCGCTATCTCGCCTGCTCGATTGGCAGCGCGCGCTATCCTTTCATTTCGCTGCGTCGTGTCAGCAATGAAGGCGGCGGCTCGACCTCTGTCAAACAGGGTGGGCGCCAGATAGAATATGAAGATCAGGACCCGCGCATTCACCGCAAGTTTTTGCGCGAGCTGAAAGCCAATGGCACAGAATCTCTCATGGGCGACATCTTCGATGAAGAAGCCATCATGCAGATTCCGGAAGAGAGCCTAACCGGCCCGATCCGCACGCCCGAGCTGAAAGGCCCTGCGATCTAGTCCTTGCCAGCCCGCGAGGCGTAATTCATCAGCCAGTCGCGCTCCTCATCCTTGATGGTGAGCGCGCGGCGGACTTCGTCTTGCACCGTTTCGCCGGTTTCATAATCAGGCACAAAGCCAACCAGCTTTTCGGCTTCAGCCGCATAGTCGGTATCTTTTTCAAACGCGCGAATGGCCTCGCGCACAGCAATGATGGCCTCATTGGGCACATTGGGCGGGAAAGCAATCATGCGCTGCATCGCGGAGGATGTGGCCAGCACACGCTTATAAGCCTCCCACAATTCACCCGATGGCTCTTTGCCCTTCACCTCACGATAGAATGTATCGAAAGAGGGCATGTTGAGACCGCGCACCTGACCGGGCTCGGCAAAGCGGGTGCCGTTCCAACCCGGATTGTAGAAGAGCGGCACGCCTGTGCCATTGGCGATCACACCGGGCTCCACCACCGAGCGATAGCCGGGCGGGCTTTCTGAAAATAGATTGATCTCGCCGCGATCAAAGGCCAGCCGCGCGGCAGAATTGCTCTTGTAGCCGGTGACATATTTATATTTGAGGCCCAGCATGTCGGCGGTCAGGCGCAACAGCAGATCTTTGGAAGAATCGGCAGACAGCCCGCCAATGACGAGATTTTCAGCGCGCATAATATCGGCGCCTTTTTTCATGCCAGGATGCGCTGCATCCGCACGCACATAATAAACGGTCGTGCCGGGTTGATAGGCGACAAAATTATAGGTGAGAATATCGACGCGGGCTTTTTCTTTCACGCTCGCATGACGCCAGGCAATGCCTGAGAGATAGCCGATCGTTGTGCCATCGCGCGGCGCAATCTCGCCCAGAAAATTCGTGCCGACAGCGCCGCCAGCGCCATCCATATTCTGCACGATGATATTGGGTTTTCCGGCCAGATGTCGGCCAAGAAACTTGGCAAAGAGGCGTCCTTCAATGTCGGTCGGACCGGCGGCGGCAAAATTCACCAGAACCGTGACGCTCTTGACTTTGTATAAATCGTCAGCGGCCTGCACCGAACCAGCCGACAGACAGCCCAACAGACCCGCCATCGCGCAAGCGACCTTCCGTGTGAAAGCCATCGCATCCTCCCTCAAAGCCCGCATCTGAAGCGCGGGTCATTGCAGCAAAGCTAGCAAGCTTTCAGGGCTCGCGCAAAAAGAAAGCCGCCCGAAGGCGGCTCTCGAAAGGATATGCACAAAGGGGGGTCAGATGCGCTGGGTAATGTTTTCGACCTTGATCGAACCCACTTCGAATTTCTGCGGGGCAGCATCGACGCGCTCGGTTTTGATCGCCTTGTCGAAACCCGCCATTTGCAGGATTTCAAGGTCTTCATCACCCGAGCTCTCGAACCAATATTGCGCGCCTGCGGGGATGAGGATGCCTTCGTGCTTGGCAAATTCGCCGATCAGCACGTCGCCGGGGCCATAAAACTTTACCTTGCCGCTGAGCACGAACCAGAAGCCGTCCATGCCGCGGTGGGAGTGGAGATTGTTCTCGCCGCCCTCGCTGACCACCTGCACACGACCGCGGATAATATCGGTTCCCGCCAGCTGCACGATGCCTTTGCCCTTTTTCAGCTCGGGCTTTTTATAGCTGAAAACCTGATAGGATTTATCGTCTGACATAATGTCCTCCCATTGGCCCTGTTGGCGGGCTTCATGCGCCTTTTGTGACAAAGATTGTACAAAGAGGCAAGCCTCCCGCGATCACTTCACAAGGTCACCCAGCAGCACACGGGCGCGGGCGACGACTTCAGACCGTGTATTGACGATGGCGTCAGCAATGCGCTGCGCCTCCTCACCCGTCATCGGGCTGATGTCCATCTTGGACTTGTCAGCATCAGCCAGGAATTGCGGATCAGCCATCACAGCGTCATAGGCGCGGCGCAGCGCGGTGATGCGCTCCTTGGGCACGCCGGGCGTTACAACAAGTGTGCGTGCGACAGCCGTCTCGGCCGAGACAAAACGCAGGATTTCGCGATCTGCGTCATTGGTGGCGAGTTCCAGCAAAAGCGGAACCTCTTTCAGATCAGCATGGCGCACCAGCCCCACCTGCATGATGAAGTTGATTTTCTTTTGTGCAATCCAATCGCCGCTTGTGGCTTTCCACGAGGCCCAGGAATTAGAGGCGCGCACTTCCACTTCGCCACGCTCCATGGCGAGATTGACTTCAACGCCACCGGGATAACCCGTCACTATATTGAGCTGCGTGCCAAGCACCGCATTCATCAGCTCGGCATAAAGCGCACCCGATGTGCCCATCGGCGCACCAACAACGGCTTTGCGTGGCTTGAGATCAGCAAAAGTCTTGATGCCGGTTGTGTGCCACGCCGCCATGACATTGGGTGCACTGGTTGAATTGCCGATGAAGGCAAAGTCGCGCGTATCGAATTTGATCTGCGGATTGCCCAAGGCCTGCAGGGCCATCATGGTCGACATCAGCGCATGCACATGCGTGCCATCGCGCGGAGCCACTTGCGTCATGTAATTGGCCGCAACAATGCCGCCGCCGCCGGGCATGTTGCGCACGACCACGGTCGGCTGGCCGGGAATGGTTTTTTGCAGATATTTGCCAATCAGACGTGCGCGCAGATCATAATCATTGCCCGCTGACGTGCCCACA
>CANGRU010000261.1 GCA_947456315.1 Beijerinckiaceae bacterium
AAAGCCGTGCATCCGAAATTGCGCAAGAGTGAAAAAGGCGTCGCCTGATCAGCGCCGCGCGACATAATCCGTGAGCAAGGTCGCAGCACCCTGACGGTCACCATCATTGGCAACTTTCAAAGCCTTGTCATGCAGATCAACAACCCAGGCATGTTTGGGATCATTGCCGGCACTTTCAACTGCCAGTGTCAGATACATCAGACCCTTGGCCCGCTGGCGCTGAACACCTTGTCCGGTGAACAGCAGATTGCCCAGTAGCGCCTGGCTTTCCATATGGTTCTTTTCGGCTGCCAGCACGAGCCAGCCTGCGGCTTGGCGCGGATCACGCTTGATGCCCACACCATCAAGATAAATGCGGGCCAGATTATATTGCGCATTGGGATCGCCGAAGGTGGAAGCCGCGAACTGGAACAGCTCATAGGCGCGAAACACATCCGCCTTCATTTTGATCTGCGGCAAACCATTGAGCGCATAAATACCGACCGCCACATAGGCGCTGGAGATAATGCCGATCTCACGACGCGAAACATTGTCCTCGTCGTAATTGCTCACGATTTGCAGAAAATACTCATAGGCCTTGGCGTCATCATGCGGAACGCCCTCGCCTGCGGCATACATGCGCGCCAGTTTCCATTGCGCCAGAGACTGTCCACCGGCGGCGGCATATTTGAGCGCCTCGACCGAAGAGGCCGCATCGCCCGTGCGCAGACCAAGAATGGCTTCATTCAACGCGTGGAGGGAGTTTTTGAAGGTAGGCATGGGAGGCGAAACGCCGGCCGGGCTCTCGGAGCCATCAAGCGCCAAAGCGGGGCCGGACAGGCTCACGCATAGGCTCAGGAGATTGATTTTCTCAAACGACCGCATGGACCACAATCTCGTACGCCTTACCAAAGGTCAGGTGATCTTCATGCCAGCTCAAATGCGAAGGTGGAAGAGGCACTTGGCCCGGAATAGCGGCCTGCGGGTGGTTCGATGCAAAGAGGGTTAATCTGTGACCAAGCCGCAACAAGGCTGGCGCTTGCCTTTGGAAAGACCTCTCACGACCTGTCAAGATGTGCCCCGCCCTACCCAGACTCGCTTCCGGCACAAGCACCGTTAGCCGCCTGAGATAGCGCGGGGTTTATGGCTGAATCGCGGCATAAACCCCGTATGCGCAGGATCCTTCAAAACATCCTGCAGACCTGTGGCGCAACTGCAACGCTTGCCGCCGCCAAACTGTCAGGACAGGCGCTTCAGGGCCTCGGACATTTTGGCAATCCGCGAGAGAGCGTCGGCCTTACGTTCGCGGTTCTCCTCGACCACCTCTTCGGGGGCGCGGGACACAAAGTCCGCATTGCCGAGCTTGGCATCGACCTTTTTGACCTCACCCTCGAACTTGGCGATTTCCTTCTCCAGCCGGGTCTTTTCGGCGGAAATATCAATGATCCCCTCCAGTGGCAGAGCCACCAGAGCGCCACGCACGATCATCTGGGCCGAATTGGCCGGCGCTGCGTCAGCGAACGAGAGGTCGGACACGCGTGCCAGACGCTTCAGCGTATCAAAGCCGCGCTCGGCGCGGGCCTTCATCTCGGGCGACACGCCCACCAGAACAAGCGCCATTTGCGCACTGGCCGGGACATTCATCTCGGAGCGAACGGACCGGATTTCGGAAATTAGATCAACCAGCCAGCCGATCTCGGCTTCCGCGCCTTCATGTTCCAGACCTTTGAGGGCCGGCCAATCAGCCAAGACGAGCAAAGACTGACGCTTGGGGCCTTCCTCGCCCTTGATCGCCCATAGCTCTTCGGTGAGGAAGGGCATGAACGGATGCAGCATTTTCAAAATGACATCGATGACATAGGCGGTGGTCGCCCGTGTCTCGTCTTTGCCCGCGCCATCATCGCCCTGCAAAACCGGCTTGGTCAGCTCGACATACCAGTCACAGAAAATATTCCAGACAAAACGATAGACGCCATTGGCGGCATCATTGAAGCGATAGGCTTCAATCGCGCCACTGACCTCTGCCACAGCCTTCTGGGCTTCGCCCAAAATCCAGCGGTTCACATCCAGTGAAACTGTTTCGGGCGCAAAACCCTCAACGCGCGCGCAGCCGTTCATTTCGGCAAAGCGGGACGCATTCCAGAGTTTGGTTGCAAAATTGCGATAGCCTTCAACGCGGGATGTCGCGAGCTTGATGTCGCGACCCTGCGCCGCCATAGCCGCCAGCGTGAAGCGCAAAGCATCGGCACCGTATTTGTCGACAAGATCGAGCGGGTCAATGACATTGCCCTTCGACTTGGACATTTTAGCGCCCTTCTCGTCACGCACGAGCGCATGGATGTAGACATGCTTGAAAGGGATTTCATCCATGAAATGGATGCCCATCATCATCATGCGGGCAACCCAGAAGAAGATGATGTCAAAGCCGGTGACCAACACGCTCGTCGGATAATAGCGCTTCACTTCCGGCGCATCATCAGGCCAGCCCAGCGTCGAGAACGGCCAGAGCGCGGACGAGAACCATGTGTCGAGCACATCTTCGTCACGCTTCAACTCGACTTTGCGACCGAAATGTTTTTCGGCCTGCACATGGGCTTCGTCCTCCGACATGGCGACAAAGACTTCGCCATCGGGGGCATACCAGGCCGGAATCTGGTGACCCCACCAGAGCTGGCGAGAAATGCACCAGGGCTGGATGTTTTCGAGCCATTCGAAATAGGTCTTTTCCCAGTTTTTCGGGATGAAGCTCGTCTTGCCTTCACGCACAGCTTTCAGCGCGGGCTGGGCGAGTGTATGCGCATCTACATACCATTGATCGGTAAGCCAAGGCTCGATCACAACGCCGGAACGATCACCATGCGGCACTTGATTGAGATGCGGCTCGATGTGCGGGCACAAGCCGCGCTCTTCCATCATCGCAACAATCGCTTTGCGTGCAGGCGCGCGGTCGACATGGTGTAGGCCGATCACAGCGGCCAGATCATCGGACGCCGGAACACCCGCCAGAAAGGCTTCATTGTTTTCAAGCAGCAGCCGACCTTCTGCATCCAGAATATTGATCATCGCAAGCCCGTGACGCTTGCCGACTTCAAAGTCGTTGAAGTCATGCGCTGGTGTAATCTTCACCGCGCCCGTGCCCTTTTCAGGGTCCGCATAAGTATCGCCTACAATCGGGATGATGCGACCGACCAGAGGCAACACAACATTCTTGCCGATCAGGTGTCCGAGCTTCTCATTCTCCGGATGCACGGCAACCGCCGTATCACCCAACAATGTTTCAGGACGCGTGGTCGCAACAGTGATGTAGGTCGAGGGATCTTCAGCGTTATAAATCTTGCCTTCGAGCGGATAATTGAAATGCCACAAATGGCCTTTCATCTCGACCTGCTGCACTTCGAGATCGGAAATCGCAGTCAGCAATTTCGGATCCCAATTCACAAGGCGCTTGTCCTTGTAGATAAGACCTTGGCGGTGCAGTTCAACG
>CANGRU010000262.1 GCA_947456315.1 Beijerinckiaceae bacterium
CTGGATGCCTGCCGCAATTATCCCGGTGCGGCCAATTCACGCCGCATCACATTCGAATATGTGATGCTGAAGGGCGTGAATGATTCACCCAAGGAAGCGCGCGAATTGGTGCGGATGCTGAAAGGCATTCCCGCCAAAATCAATCTGATCCCGTTCAATCCCTGGCCCGGCACACAATATGAATGTTCCGATTGGGAGACGATCGAGACCTTCTCCGATATTGTGTTCAACGCAGGCTATGCAAGTCCGGTGCGCACACCGCGCGGCCGCGATATTCTGGCGGCTTGTGGCCAGTTGAAATCCGAGACGGAAAAATTGCGCGCGCGTGCGCGTCTGGCATTGGACGACGAGGCTTAACGGTTTTTTGCGCGTGCGCCGATCACGGCGAGCGCGGAAAGTCCCGCCGAGATCACCGCATTCCAGCCCGCCAGTGACAGGCCGAAAATACGGATCGCGACTTTGTCGCATTGCACGACTTGCGTTGTCTGCAATTGCTTCATGAAATCGTCCATGCTGCCGGCTGTTGTGCCGGCACCTGTGCAGGCCGTGGGGCCGGGCCAGAAGCCCCATTCAACGCCCGCGTGATAAACGCCGAACAATGCGCTGCCCAACCACAGCAGAGCCGCCGCCCAGAGCAAGAGGCGTGCAGCAGAGGGAAAACGTTGAACGCTGAGCAATGTGACGGCGGCCAGTGGCACGCCGACATAATAAGCGATGCGCTGTTTGAGGCAGAGCTCGCAAGGCAGATAGCCGAAAGCTTCAAAAATCCACGCGCCGGCGATGGTGGCAAAAGCCACACAGGCAATGAGCGCGGCTGCGCGCTGCATGGTGAGGGCGAAATCTTCGATGTAATTTTTGATCGGACCCGCAAATTTGTTCAGCAAGCCGGCGAGCAGGAAAAAGCGCGCGCCGCGTGTGATGATCGACAGCACGACAAACAGGGCGAAATTATAATCCAGCGCGCCCGAGAGAATGGTGACGATCTTGTAGGGGATGGGGGTGAGCCCCTTGATCAGAATGAAGGCCCAGCCCCATTGTGCGTAAGCGGCTTTGATGGTGGCGACATGGCCGCCCCAGCCCAGGCTCACGAAAATATTCTGCACCCACGGATCCCACAGATAGGCGCCGATGGCATAGCCGAGCATGCCGCCCGTCACAGAGGTCAGCGTGCAGATCAAAGCATAGAAAAGTGCGCGCTGCGGTTTGGCCAGTGCCATGGGCAGCAGAATGACGTCGGGTGGAATGGGAAAAAAAGAGCTTTCAGCAAAGGACACAATGCCCAGCGCAATGGTTGCGCGCGGGCTTTCGGCGAGGGCGAGTGTCCAGTGGTAGAGCTTTTTGAACATGCGTGCAGGGTTAGCATTGCAGGGGGCGCGCTAGCAAGGTGAGCGCTCAGGCCGCGCGCGGTCCCAAAATGATCACCAGCGCGCCCAAAACGCAGAGCGCCCCGCCGATCAGATCAAATCTGTCCGGCCGCATATCTTCCACGAGCCACAGCCAGACGAGGGAGGCGGCAATATAAATGCCGCCATAGGCTGCAAAAGCGCGCCCCGCCGCATCGGTGTCGATGCGCGTCAAAGCCCATGCAAAAAGAATGAGCGAAGCTATGCCCGGCACAAGCCAGAGCGCGGGCTTGTCATGGCGCCACCACGACCAGAAGGCAAAGCAACCCGCGATCTCGAAAAAAGCAGCGGCGATATAAGTGAGCCAGGTCATGCCTTGTGTCCGTCATTGCGAGCGAAGCGAAGCAATCCAGAGCTGCGTGTGCGGTTTATCTGGATTGCTTCGCCTGCGGCTCGCAATGACGCAGAGGCGGGGGCTCGTCAATTGCGAATATCCTGCAAGAACCATTCGGTCGGGATCTCGTGACCCAAGCCTGCTGCTTTTGCCAATTCATAGACGCGACCCGCCACGGCATAGAATTGTGCGCCCTGCAAATTGCCGCGCTCCGAATAGGTGATCTGGTTGTCGGAGGTGCGGCCCTTGGCTTTGCCGGCAACAAGATCAGCCAGCGTGATGCGCTTTTCGGGGATCGTCACGCCATGGGCTTTCTTGCCCTTGCGGCCATCGCCGAATTTGAACGCATCAGGGCGCGCTTCCCACGCAATATATTCATCATCCAAGGCAAGTTCGGGGCGTCCGCGCGGTGCGGGCGCATCACCAAAGCGCAGATAGACGTCGACGCGATCGAGTGACTTTTTGTCCGGAATGCCGCTGCCGCCGATATTGACGATATGCGTGCCCGGTTCGAGCAGATCGCCATTGAGCACAGGCACAGCGGAATCGGTCAGGCCGGCTGTAATATCCGCGCCGCGATAGATTTGCTCGGGCGCATCGCAGACTTTCACTTCAATGCCATAGGTCGCGCGAATCTCTTCAGCAAAAGCTTCGCGATTGGCTTTGGTCGGGCTGAAGACTTGCACCTTCTTGATGTTGCGCACAGCGGTGAAGCTTTGCATATGCGTGCGCGCCATGCCGCCCGAGCCCAGAATGCCGACAACTTCGGCATCTTTGCGCGCCATATATTTCACGCCGATGCCGCCATCGCCGCCCACGCGCATATGTTGCAAATGGCCATCATTGATCAGGGCCAACGGCTCAGCATTTTCAATCGAAGTGAGCAGGATCAATCCGCAGAACAGGCCGGGCTTGGTGCAATATTTTTCCTGCGTGACCACGCCATTATATTCTTGTTCGTAAATGATGTCGGATTTCATGCGGATGGCGAAATAGCCGCCTGTCGACCCGCCTTCCATCGTGCCCCATTGATAATTCTTCTTTGGGTCGGAGGTCGGGATGCGAATGTCGATGCGTGGGCGGCACACAGCCTCGCCCTTGGCGAGGTTCAGATAGGAGGTCTCGAGCGCGTCGATTGTGTCCTTCATGGTGAGGACTTTGTGCACGGCGTCATTGTTGATGATGAGTGTCATGGGCGAGGGCCTCCCTGTTTTGATTTTGTCCGATGATAGGCTTGGCGATCCGTCATTGCGAGCGCTCTGCAACTCCCTCCCCCTTGAGGGGAGGGCCGGGGTGGGGGTCGTGGCATTTCTGTCGTTGGCGTGTTTGCCCTGCGCCCTTTTCTGAAACATTGCGCAACCCCCACCCCTAACCCCTCCCCTCAAGGGGGAGGGGGACAAGCGCGCACGTTCCGATCCGCCCAAAATGGGCAAAAACCGGTCCGGACCTCTCTTTTGGGTTTGACTCTTGCCCGCCCGTCCCCCTATAGAACCCCCAGCTTCGGCGCGCGGTCTTTTCAAGGCCGCGTTTTTCGTTGGCCTTTTGGTTCCCGGATTTTCGGGGCGGGGCGGCGGCTCGGGGCGACATTCGCTGGTTTGCAAATCTGCAAAGAAGCCGGCCGTCACGCGGGTCAACCCGTGGGCAGAGCCGGAGATGAACACGAGGATAAAACGATGTTCGCAGTCATCAAAACCGGCGGCAAGCAGTATAAGGTTGC